>NZ_JBVAPG010000290.1:0-5328 GCF_055413685.1 Bradyrhizobium sp. LeoA1Lang
AGCGGCAGCGAAATAAAACGCGAGACCGCATCAAATGGATGTTCACAACCGACAAAGCCCGCGCCAAACTCCGCCGCGCCTATCCCGCTGCAGCCAAAGAGTCAAAACCACTGTGATGAACCACTAGTTGCTCTCAGGTAGGCCAACCCGAACGAGGCGATATGGTCGGCGATATGGTCATAGTGATATTCGTACTGGCGATGTGCATTACCGCGGCGTGCGTAGTCCTGGCGTTTTTGCTGTAACGAAAAACAGCCGCGACTAACGCGCGGGCCGCTGGGGCCGGTTACTTTCGCTTTCCGAGCGCCTTGAAAATATCGACGAAGCCGAGCGCCTCTTTGCGAAGCTGCTAGAAAAACGATTTGACCGTCAGCCCTGCTGCGCGGGCATCCTGTATGAATGTATGCGCTTCCTCATTGGACATTGTAAGGTCAGCGCCGCCGAGAAATTCCTCTCCTTTGGGTGTGTTCGCACGGAGCATCGTCTCGTGTCTGCCTACATCAACCGTATAATCAATGTCGCTTGGTGCTTCGGGCATGGCATCCTCCTCGATCCCGAAGCGAGCATATTGTGTCCATTTCAACCGGTCCTACAAGGCGGCACTTGCGAGATAACGCTGCGGCGCGGTCGATCGTGGTTGGGGGTGAGGAAGCGTGCTCAGTATCTGTGGGCAGACCTGCCGTATTGGTCCACACATGGCCCATCGGCGAAGTGTTGGCGCGCATCGTCGAAGTCCGCTTACTGGTACGTGGCGGACGAGATTGCCTCACGTTGAGTTCTTCGCAGTTTGACCCAAAGCCGATTCGTGCTGGCGTAGCGAGCCATTCAGAAATCGGGTGGATCGATCTGTGTGAAATCCTATCGTGACTTAACACACGTAGGAGCACGACATGCACAAGTTTCATTCTATCGCCGCTCTTTGTGGAGACGGCAACCGGCCAGAACTGCGAGCGCTGTTCGAGCGGCTGGGGATTGATCCTCACTCTGGGCTGCGTATTCGTCACGACGGCGTGATCCAAGCCGGCCCAGACCCCGTTTCTGAGGCACCAGATGTCATTGAGGTAAAGCCTAAAAGAGTTGCCTGATTTGTCTCTGACCCTCGCTGAAGTGGCGCGGGTCAGCTTCTGGCCCTGGCTGTGTAAAAACGCTGCGCCACTGTTATGGTTCTCTCGTGATTCTGCGGGGGAATTGATGAGGCGCTTCGTTGAAGAGGCAGATCGTGGGCAGTGGAGGCTGTTGCCCGAATGCCTCGATGATTTCATTGACGAAGCAACCCTGTTCGCGTGATCGACGCTTTTGTCGATGCGCTCGATTTGGCTGAGATGAGTTTTGAGGGTGTGGAGCCGGCGGCGACTGGCCGGCCGTCGTACCACCCCTCGGTGCTCCTCAAGCTTTACATCTATGGCTATCTGAACCGGGTGCAGTCCAGCCGGCGGCTGGAACGGGAGGCCGGACGCAATGTCGAGGTGATGTGGCTGCTGGGTCGTCTCGCTCCTGATCACAAGACGATCGCGGACTTCCGCAAGAACAACGGCCAGGCACTACGCAAGGTATGTGCGCGTTTCGTCGAACTCTGCCGTGAAATGGGCCTTCTCGCGACGACGAGCGTCGCCATCGATGGCAGCAAGTTCAAAGCGGTGAACAACCGGGACAAAAACTTCACGCGCGCGAAGGTGGAACGGCGGCGTGCGCAGCTGGAGGAGAGCGTCGCGCGCTATCTGAGCCAACTTGACACGGCCGACCGACAGGAGCCGACGGAAGCGCTGGCCACGAAGGTAACAAGGCTTACCGATAAGCTGTCGAAGCTGAAGGAGGAAATGGGCAAGCTTGCTGTCTACGAGAAGCAGATGCTTGCGTCGCCCGATCAGCAAATCTCCCTGACCGATCCCGACAGCCGCTCGATGGCGACGAGCGGCCGGGGCTCCGGCGTCGTCGGCTACAACGTACAGATCGCCGTGGACACCGAGCACCATCTGATTGTGACGCATGAGGTGACGAACAGCGGCTCGGATCGGGCGCAACTTGCTAACATGGGCAAGCAGGCAAAAGATGTTCTCCAGACGGAAACGCTCGAGGCTGTAGCCGATCGCGGCTACTTCAACAGCCCGGAGATCCTTGCGTGCCACGAGGCCGGCATCACAGTGACTCTGCCCAAGCCGCTAACGTCGGGCGCCAAATCGAAAGGGCGCTTCGGCAAGCAGGACTTTGTCTATTTGCCGGAAGAAGACGCCTATCCAGCTGGAGAGCGGCTGCCATATCGCTACACGAATGAAGAAGACGGCAAGATGCTGCGGCGCTACTGGACCACGGCCTGTCAAAGCTGCTCACTCAAGTCCCAATGCACGACAGGGCCAGAGCGGCGGATTACACGATGGGAGCATGAGCACGTGCTCGATGCTGTCCAGCAGCGCCTTGATGCAAATCCACAAGCCATGCGCCAGCGTCGAGAAACGGTCGAGCATCCGTTCGGCACGATGAAGGCCCGCATGGGAGCGACACACTTCCTGACCAAAACGCTTCCGAAAGTAGCCGCCGAGATGGCACTATCCGTCTTGGCCTACAATCTGACGCGGGTCATGAACATTGTCGGGGTCAAGCCGCTCATCGCTGCGATCGCGGCATGAGACACCCAGTCCCGGACCTCATAACCCGCGTCCTCCTCAGACGTTTTTACACGGCCAAGACCCGAAGCTGACATTTGCATCGGCAAGTGCCCTTAACCGACGTTGTAGCATGTCCGGCTCGGGTCCGGGATTTGCGCAGAACCGAAGTCGGGACCAGCTGCAATGGTCCATAAGAGCGTTGAACAGTAGCCTCTGCGGAACGTTCGAGGGTTTTGCCAGCCGAAGCGGCACGATCTGTTCGTCATGCGGCCGTTGTGTTGCCGGCGGATTGCTGCCCTTCTTGTTCCAACCAATCGCAAAACACCGCCGTCTGTGAGCCGCTTTCGCTCCCCGCGGGCAAGTAGGCGAAGTAGCTCCTGGCCGGAAGACTGACATCGGGAAACGGCGCGATCAGGCGGCCGGCCGCGACGTCGTCGGCGATTAGGGCGGTTGGTCCCATCGCCACGCCCAAACCATCGATCGCCGCCTGAATGGTCAGGAAGAAATGATCGAATGTCAGCATCGCCGCCGGGGTGACGCGAGGCTGTCCGGCTTGCACCAGCCAATCGCGCCATAGCCGCGGCATCGACGTGACGTTCAGCAACGTGTGCTGCGCGAGATCGGAAACGTCCGCCAGCGGCAGCTTCGCGACGAGTGCGGGGCTGCAGACCGGCAATCGGCGTTCCGAAAGAAACAGCCGGGACGCAAAGCCATGAAACGAATCCGGGCCGCCGCGGATGACCACGTCGAACGTGTCGGCAAGCGCGTCGATCGGGTCGTTTGACGTGGTGAGGCGGACCTCGATGTCGGGTCGCTCGTCGCGAAAACGGCTCAGCCGGGGAAGAAGCCAGCGCATGCTGAACGTCGCCAGCGCGTTGACGCGCAGCACGGCGGCCGGCACTTCGCCGCGTGTCGCGTGATGGCGCTGGACAGCGGACGAAATGCGGTCGAGCGCCGGGCCGATCTCCTCCAGCAGCGCCGTGCCGGCGGGTGTGAGCGTGACCCGCCGCGTCGATCGCCAGAACAGCGCGGGCGCTCCCAGCCGATCCTCAAGGAGGCGCACCTGCTGACTGATTGCGCCATGTGTCACGCCCAATTCGATCGCCGCTTCCTTGAAGCTGCCAAGGCGAGCTGCCGCCTCGAAAGCGCGGACGGCGTTGAGCGGTGGCAAGGTCCTGCGCTGGACGGGAATACTCATTAGGTAGAAATCCTAACTCATAGCTCGATTATTACTGATTTGTGACGGTCGCCTCAATAGTCCAGAGTGGATTCTTCGCGAGCATCAGCGCACCGGCGGGTCCGAAACGGATCGCGATGTAGATTTTCTATCACCGAAAGAGCTCCCCGGAAGCGGAGGAATCGACATGAACGACGCAGCGATGGCGGCTACGAGCCGTCCGCGCGAAACCGCATCAGGCTCATCGGCCCCGGCGAAATCGCGCAGCCTGCTGGCCGCGTGCCTCACCCACGCGCTTCATGACGGCTATACCGACGGTCTCTATGCCTTCCTGCCGGTCTGGCAGGCGCAGTTCGGCCTGTCCTATGCGGCGCTCGCCGTCGTGCGCGCACTGTATTTCGGGACGATGGGGGGCATGCAGATCCCGGCCGACCGAGCTGTTCGCGGCTTGTCGCCGCGCGCGGCGCTGATCCTGTCCACCGTCGCTGCGGCGGGGGGCTTGCTGATCATGGCTCTGCCGTTCGGCTTTGCGGGTCTTTGCGTCGGCCTCGTCGTGGCCGGCATCGGATCAAGCATCCAGCACCCACGTGGTTCGATGCTCGTGACCGACAGCTATGGCACTGCGTCGCGACGTCCGCTCGGCATCTACAACTTTTCCGGCGATCTCGGAAAAGCCGCGTTGCCGGCGCTCATCGCGGTGCTGCTGCCGATCTTCGCCTGGCAATCGGTGCTGGGCTTGATGGCGGTGCTTGGAATCGTCCTGGTGGTCGCGCTGGTGTCGCTGGCACCGGCGGCTTCGGTCACGAGGAATGTCACGGGAGAGGCGACGTCCGGCCGCGGCCGCGGCGGCTTTGGCATCCTCACGACGATCGGCGCGCTCGATACGGCGACCCGCATGGGATATCTGCTGTTTCTGCCCTTCCTCATCCATGGACAGGGCGGGGGCTTGCCGGCCGTTGGAGTCGCGCTTGCCCTACTGTTCATCGGTGGCGCGTTCGGCAAGGCGACATGCGGCTGGCTCGGCGAGCGGCTGGGTGTCGTCGCCAGCGTCATGGTGACCGAGGCCGCAACCGCCTTGCTCATCGTGGCGACCCTGTTCACGCCACTGACGCCAACGCTCATCCTGCTGCCGTTGCTCGGCATCGTGCTGAACGGTACCTCTTCGGTGCTCTATGGCACCGTGCCGGAGCTTTCCGAAGGCGATACGGGGCGGGCTTTCGCGGTCTTCTATACGAGCGTCATCGGCGCAGGAGGTCTTGCGCCGATCCTCTACGGCGCGATTGCCGATCACAGCAGTCGGACGATCGGCGTGCTGGCCTCGGCGGCGACTGCCGCCCTGATCGTCCCGCTTGTGCTGGCGCTGCGGCCCCATCTGCAGAGCTCCGCCGCGGGATCGCGCGAGTCCTAGATCACCATCCCACCACCACATGGAGGTTCGCTCAATGGATACGATCGCGCAGGCGCCGCTCATTCTGATAACAGGTGGAAGTCGTGGCGTCGGCGCGGCGACCGCGCGGCTTGCTGCCGCACAGGGCTACGATGTCGCGA
>NZ_JBVAPG010000291.1:0-5322 GCF_055413685.1 Bradyrhizobium sp. LeoA1Lang
CCCGCCCGACACCCGCGTCAAAGGCCCGGGCCGCCTGGTCCAGCAGTTGCTTCTTCCAGGCATAGATCTGGTTCGGGTGAACCTCATAGCGCTGGGCCAGATCGGCCACCGTCGCCTGCTCCCGCACGGCTTCCAGCGCGATCTTTGCCTTCAGTGCCGCGTCGATCTTGCGTCGTGTCTTCGTCGTCATCATGCCCTCCGTCTATCAAACGGAGCGGCCCTTTTCCAACTTAGCCTCTGGTCCCAAAACCGGGGTCCATTTCAGGACCGCCCAGCGTCTGACCAATCTGATCTCGCTCTTTTGCATCCTGAGTTGGCGGGTCTTCTGGATGACGATGCTCAACCGTTCCGCCCCAGACGCACCGCCAACCCTCGCGTTGACTGCGACTGAAATCGGCGTGCTCGATCGCCTCGTCAACGACAAACCAAAAGCGAGACAGAAAACGCTCTCGCACTATCTGATCAAGATCGCCCGGCTCGGCGGTTATCTCGCCCGCGCCAGCGATCCGCCGCCTGGCAATACCGTCATGTGGCGCGGGCTGTCACGCCTCACTGACATCGCGCTCGGCGCCATGGTCGGAGTAGAATTTGTGGGTAATTGAAAGCCTCGCCGGAGGCTTACGGAGTGGGCTGCCATCAAGCCAATGTTGCCGAACAAGCCGGCGGCGTACCGCGGGTGAATGACCGCCGTGCACTCAACGGCATCTTCTGGGTCTCACGATCCGGGGCACCATGGCGCGATCTACCTGACGCCTCCGGCCCGTACACTACCTGCTACAATCGCTGCGTTCGTTGGCGACGGGCAGGCTGTGTGGGCCGCGATTATCAACGTCCTGGCAGGCGCAAATGATACCGCTGTGCAAATGATCGACCAGCGAAGGACAGACGCTGCACTGCTGGACACTCGCTCCACCCTGGGGCTGGGGGCTGAAGGGATGGAGCGAGCTTCGCCAGGTACAACGCAAGGAGCGTTGTGAGCGCGTCAATAGCCTTCCGATTCGGGCAGCATCGCGGCGACAAAGAGAAAGCAGAGTGGATGCATTGGGACAGCGTCATTGCTGGTAGGCGAACCCGAGATCAAACTTGAAGATGATTTTGGATATTTCGCCTCCGAAAAGCGTCGACGTTGCAGATAAGTCCCAGAAACAAGCGTTACGAGTCTCCCATCGCGATCGGACCGGCGGGACGGTTGATCAGCCTTCCCTCATGCGCGCAAGCGGACAGGGCGGCGACCGTCATATACGTTCCGCAGGACCACAGAGCCGCCCAGCTGCAGCGATCGGAATCCGGTGAATCGTGTGCTTGATAAGGGCCAACTTGGACGCCCGATCGAATAACGAGCGATTGATGTGTATCAATGCCGCGGCTGCAGGGCACGGATAGAAGTAATGGTCAGCTGCGCTGAGCGGCTGCGAAACAGGTCCGTCTTCGGGCCTTGTCCTCATTACGATAAGGAGGCGCAATGACGCGGCTGCCCCAGGTTGCCGGCGCAGTTGTCGCAATTGCTGTATCTGCAACTGCAATTCACCCGACAACAAGCTCCGCCTTGGCTAAGGGATGGAGCGACAGCCGTCTCGATGAGGAGCGCGGCGTGCGGCATCTTCTGAGGGACCGGATCCGAACGCGCGAAGAGTTGTTGGATCTCATCCTGCAGTCTATTCGAGACCGCCAGGATGTTCGGGGGCGCCGACCCGAACGGATCGACCACTGGCGTGACCGAGGGGGGTGAACACGCGGCGACTGGCGCGGCGATCTGCGAGAGCGAGTCGCCGGGAGCATGACCGAGAGGGGCCATGGCGAGAGGAAGGAGGGTCTCATCTTCTTAGGGATGATGAAGACCTGGATGTTTTGTCGCCATGAAACGAGCCGAACTGGAACGGATGACCGTTGACGAGCTGTGGAGCTTGCACGTTGAGGTCTCTAAAGTGTTGCAGCAGAAGATCCGGCAGGAAAAGCTGGGTCTGGACGACCGCCTGAGGCAGTTGGTGTCCGCGAGTCGGTTATACCCGCTGGTATCTCCAAAATACCAAAACCCCGATCAGCCATCACAGACCTGGACAGGTCGAGGCAAGCAGCCGCGGTGGCTCGTCGCGCAATTGAAGCTGGGAAAGCGTATCGACGACTTCAAAGTTCAGCCGCGGATCGAGAGCCGAGACGCTGCCCGCTCGCCGCAATCCGGCAATTAGCGAGCATGATCAGGCAATCATGCTAATGCGTCACTCTGCCAGCTTTGCTCGCTCTCTGCTCCCGGTAAGCTCTGAATTCGGCCAGGAGCCTTTCGGGATCCAAAGTTTCCGCCCGTCTGACCTGCTCTCTCAACCAAAGTAGCTCGGCAAATTGGTCGCCGAGATCGGGTGTGCATTGCTGGAAATTGAGCCGGCGTTTGTTCGAAAGTCGGACGTTCTTCCCCATTTCTAAAGCCCTCCCTGGGCACGCGGCGGTAATTATGGTTCTTGTCTGTAAAGGTCATTAAACGAATTGGGCAATGGCGAGGCGCGGCCAGCAAGCCTATTTACGTTGCCAGCTCCTCGCGAAAGATCGAGGCGTACGAGGGCGTGTCCCACGTTGGGGGGTGAGGCGCAAGACCGGGGTTTCCCGGTGCGTCCGCGTTCGCCATCGTCAGCATCGCGGGACGCGCTCTTCGCGATTTCCGATTGCGCCAGTTGCTGAACGTGCTGGAGTTGAGACCGCAGACGCGCATCGGCGAGTCCTGGATGCTGGCCAGAAGGAGGGCGCCGCGAACCGGGCGAAAGTCAACCACGATCGTCAGATCATGGGGATTGCGAACGTAGAGGGAGCTGACTGCGTTTGTTCGAACGATGGAGATTGGGTGCGCCTTGGCAAGAAGGACGGCATTCCCGTGGTGCTTCTGGCGGATCTCCTCAAACCACCGCCATCCGAAAACGCCGATCAACACAACATGTTCAGCGTGCTGCTAGTACCCGGAATCAGAGCTGAGTGATACGGTGGCCTTTGAACCGGCGTTGACGGACCTTTTTCTTGGTCCAGACGAAGGGCTCGGCTTTGTCGTTGTAAGCGTTGACGTAGGCATCGATGTGGTCCTGAAGCTGCTTGAGGCTTGTGAAGGAAGTGCCGCTGAGCGGAGCTATGCGGAATTTTGGGTGATGAGGTGATCAGGCGGCGTGGTTTGCCGGCATTTGGATGACCTCGATGCCGTCGTTGAATCTGACACCTGCGATGACCTTCGGCAACTGATTTGTGCCTTTGAGCCGCCGCCAGGTCTTTGATGCGGCGATCACCAGTTTGAACACCATCAGCCTGGCGGTGGTTGGCGACAACGAGCCCTTGGTGCGCACCGTCCGGTGCCGCACGGTGGCGAACACGCTTTCGATGGGGTTGGTAACCGGTATGAGATGTCTCGGTGCCAACGTTCCGCTGCGGTGTTCTACATCGTGGCGTAGGGTGCGACCATCGGGACAGAGGCACCGGGAGCACGAAGTGCGGGCAGGCCGATGCACACGATGAGCCGAGAGCTCGAGTTAGTAGCTGGCCGCCTCTGCGACTCGCCCGGTTGCGCCGCGAGCGCGAATCCGTAGTTGTCGTGTCGCCCGCAGCTCCCATCGTTGTCCGGCAGAGGAGGTGCGAATGCGACGGGTAATTGGCATTGATGTCCACCGAACCTTCGGGGAGGTGGTATTTTGGGAGAACGGCAGGCTCCGACATGCGGGCCGCATTGATATGACGCGGACTGCGCTGGAGGGATTTGGCAAGACCCTGCTGGCCGGTGATGAGGTGGTGCTCGAAGCGACCGGCAACAGCATGGCGGTGTCGCGAGTGCTGGCGCCATTCGTGGCGCGGGTGATTATCGCCAATCTGTTGCAGGTGAAGGCGATCGCCCAGGCTCACGTCAAGACCGACAAGATCGATGCCGGCACGCTCGCCAGTTTGCAGGCGGCGGGATACCTGCCGCAGATCTGGACGCCTGACGCGGAGACCGAGCGCAAGCGTAGGCTGGTGGCGCGGCGCTACCAGGTCGTGCGGCACCGTACGCGGCTCAAGAACGAGGTGCATTCGATCCTGCACGCGCACCTGATCCCGAAGTGCCCGCATGCCGATCTTTTCAACGCCCGCGGCCGGGCGTGGTTGGCCGCTCAACAGTTGCCAGACGATGAGCGGGCGGCCGTCGATCGGCACGTCCGTGAGCTTGACCGTTTGGCCGAAGACCTGGCCCTGCTCGATCGCGAGATCGCACAGGACGCAATCGAGGATTCCGCGGTGAACAGATTGATGACGATCACCGGCGTGAATCTGGCGGTCGCCGCCGGAATCGTGGCGGCGATCGGCGACATCAACCGGTTCAACAGCCCGCAGAAGCTGGTGAGCTATTTCGGGCTGAACCCGCGGGTGCGGCAGTCCGGGCTGGGAACCGTCCACCACGGCCGTATCAGCAAGATCGGCCGCAGTCATGCGCGCGCCATGCTGGTCGAGGCGGCCTGGGCAGCGGCCAAGGCGCCCGGTCCACTGCATGCTTTTTTCGTGCGCATCCGCGCCCGACGCGGCCATCAGATCGCCGCGGTGGCCGTGGCTCGGAAGCTCACTGTGCTCTGCTGGCATTTGCTGACAAAGGGCGAGGATTACCTGTGGGCGCGCCCGGCGCTGGTCGCCAATAAGACCCGCGCGATGCAACTTCAAGCCGGACATCCACAACAGAAAGGGAGCCGCCGTGGACCAGCCTATGCCTACAACATCAAGGCGCTGCGCGACCGCGAGATGTTGATTGCCGCCCAGGCGGAGCAAAGCTACGAACGATTCGTGTCGCAATGGAAGCCGCGGCACCCAAAAACCGGCGCGCCTCAGTTCGGCAGGACAAAATAGGCAGTCCGGCGACGCTTGCAGCCGACGCGTCACGCTTCGCCACGAGGTCGCCCGCGCCCGACAACCATAGTCGCGGCTGACGGCAAGTTCTAGGCAGGAATGCAGTCCCGTTCCACTGCCAGTGGGCCGCCGTGCTCGGGCCGGTCAAGGCCAAGCCTTGCGGTGGCCGCAAACGCGGCCAGCCTTGACCGCCCCTGCGCGCGACGGCTGCGAGATCGGTGGCCGGGACGGAAGAATGGCCCGCAGCGCGACCGAACAAAAGAATGGACTTACGGCGACCTTTGCAATCTTCGTCTCGGCCATGAAGAAAGCGCTTGTCCATCTCATCCGTCGTCCGCAAGTGATCCCAATGCTCGGCCGGAAAGTCGTAGAAGGCCAGCAGGGCGTCGCGATCCTTGACCAGACATTCGACCGCCCGGCCGTATTTGGCGCGGTATTTCTCGGCGAAAACGTCGATCGCCGCTTCGGCGGACGCCCGGTTCGGCG
>NZ_JBVAPG010000292.1:0-5295 GCF_055413685.1 Bradyrhizobium sp. LeoA1Lang
ATGGAGAACCGGCATGGGCTGGCGACCGAACGCCGCGCCTCGGAGATCATGCTGAAGGCCCAAGGCAAAGCCGCCGGCCACCGCATCACGGCCGGCGAGGACAAGGCGTACGATACCGCCGATCACGTGGCCAATCTTCGTGCCATCAACGTGACACCGCATGTGACGCAGAACCAGGCCGTCACCAAAACCGGCAAGAACCGCAACAGCGCCATCGACGGACGAACCACGCGGCATCCGGGATACGGCATGTCACAATCGCGCCGGGCGATGATCGAGTGCATCTTCGGTTGGGGCAAGCAGCACGGGACCATGCGCAAGACCAAACATCGCGGCATCGGTCGCGTCGCCGCCGATTTCCTGCTCAATCTGATCGCCTATAATCTGATCCGCATCCCCAAACTGGTTGCAGCCCAGCCAGCCCAGACCTAGCCTCCCGGACGCGCCAGCCCAACGAGGCCTCCTCAACAGAAAAAAAAACGCTTCATTCCTCACGTTTTTCAGCAGACTGTTAGGGCTATCCGTCACTGTGATCGACGCCCGCAGCAGGCTTACTGTCCAAGGCGCTGGCTTCATTGCGCGACATCGGCTTTTTGGATGCTGCGCGGTCTGGCCAGATCACCTTTGCCGTATTCCATACCTTGGGATCCTCCATCGCTTCCCTGGACGAGATCGCCGAGACCGCCAATTTCATGGCTGGTGCAAAATATTTTCTGGTCAAGAACTTCATCAACGACACTCAGTTCTTCCAGTGGGACCAGTCGACCTACATCTCCTATTTCCACCGAATCAAGAACGCGACCGAGTTGACGATCCCTAAGCTCAATGAGATGGCCTATGAGCAAGTCGAAGTTGCTTCCGTCCCGTTCGTCGACTTCATAGCCAACAAGGGCCGGCACGACGAGGCCGCGAACTACTCGTTCGTGCTGCGCGGGTATGTCCGGCACTGGCTCGCCAATGTGTGGCGCGAATATGATCGCATCAACTTGACTGAAGTGGCAGGCGCCAAGTCAGTGACCGGCGGCGGCGAAAAATAATCGCTCGTTCGCCCATTGAAGGCCTGAACCCCCTACCAAACTCGCTCGATGTTAGCCACGCCCGTCTACATCATCTGCTCTCCGACCCCGCAGGTCGGCAAGACCCTCGTCTCTCGTCTTCTGAGCGAGTTCTTGCTGCTGAAGAACGGCTCTGCGCTCTCCTTCGACGTCAACCTGAAGGAGCCGTCACTCGTCGATTACCCCCCTAACATCACTGAGACGGCGGATGTGATCGACACCTACGGCAAGATGCAGCTGATGGACCGGCTTATCCTGCACGACCGAGTGGCCAAGGTCATCGACCTCGGCTTCCATGCCTTCGATGAATTCTTCAAGATGTGCGAGGAGATCGGCTTCATGAAGGAGGCGCTCGGTCGCCGTGTCGCCCCCATCATCCTATTCGTCGCCGCTAGCGACCGCGCCTCCTCGCGCAGCTATGAGATGCTGCGGCGGCGGATTCCGCCGGGGGCGCTGGTCACCGTCCACAACGAATTCGTGCTGCGCGGAGAGTTACCTGACGCCATGGATGGCGGCCGTGTACTCCGCTTTTCGGCGCTACCGGTATTTCTAAAGACTTACGTCGACCGACTGAGCTTCTCATTCACGGGATATCTTCGCGACGAGAAGGATTCGTCCAGCGAGTTGCATCAGTGGATCCGGCGGAATTACACCATGTTCCGCGATCTCGAGCTATTAGCGATGCTACAGCCGTCGCCTTGAGTCGGGCTCTACATGTGGAGAGCTCCCGTGATACAAGAGTGTTTGAGGTTTCATCGGAGTGCTTGCGGCGCATGGTTTCCGAAAGATTGGCGAGGTTGTGTGCCCGCTATCAGGATAGTTCGGACAGTACCGATGGGCGCGTAGCGCAGGAGGCGTGCTTAAACTGGGAGCGGCGTGCCTCCCGATCGAGCCTAGCGCTTGATCGAGAGGCCATGATTGATCTAGCTCGATCATGGTCATTCACGATGTGCCACGGGAAGGCTCGTATTGATCCGACGTGCCGTGTCGGGACGGCCTTATACGTGGTTTGAACGAAAATCACGTGGCACGTGCACCGCATATTTCTTGAGAAACAACGCCGGCGCCATTTTCACATTGTGCCCTTCTGACACTCGTCAGCTTCTTAACAGCTAACTCTCTTAGGATGAGAACCTCGATATCTAGACGGCGACGCCACCTATCATGAAGGAATGAACATCGGAGTGCTTGATCTCGGAGTAATCGGAGGCGTTGGCGGCGGTCTCGGCCGCGGCAAATGATGGTGATTGTGTGCTGGTTTCAGGCTTCGGCAGCCGGATTCTCGGCCGAAAATTCCATCGCTTTCACTCAATCACCTTGCCGTGCGCCAGATACGAGCTTTGCTATGTGATGTGAGGTGCCATGGAGCGAACGAATAACAATTTCAACCTGTTTGATTTTGATGTGGAAGGATTCGCGCAAGCGTACTATCAGCAGCCGCAGGTGGGGCAGCAATCGGGCACCACGAGCCCGCAAGCAAGCTTTGAACAGCAAATGGACGAGTTGCAGCTCAATTCGTCTGATGAGAACTCCGCAAAGTCTAGTTCGCCTGATGAGGGTCCCGCAGACGGCGGTGAAGGACTCCGGCGCGGTGCCCTCGGCGGTTCAATGCGGATGCCGCCACACTCGCGCTTGAGGGACAACTCGTTCAGCAGCACGCGCCACAGCGTGGACCTCCCCCGCGCTAACTTTCGAGCTTCGGCCCAAGTATCGCCGCGGTCCAATTTGCGGGATGATCTGTTCAGCAGTACGCGCTATACCCTGCCATCTGAGGAGCAGCCCGCGACTGAGACGAAGAACAGGAAAAATCGCGGACTGTGGTCGCGTATCAAATCAGGGGTTGGAAAGGCGTTTGGGGCGAGCCACGGCGAAAAGCCGTCTGGCTCCACGGCTCGGCAAGAGATCCTTTCAACGAAGTTTCGCGTGGATTACGCCAAGCAGCCCGGCCGAACACGCGGGGTCCCTGAGGAGGACGAGGCGCTGTTTGAGGACTTCAAAAGCAAAGCCAGTGTCACCCAGGACGACGGCACCAAACCACTGGGCGACGGCACCATCAAAAACGCGATAGCCGATCTGCGCCATTTGAGCGCCCGCCTTAGCCAGAACGGGAGGCCATCAATCGCGGATCGAATTGGCAACCCCGAGTTGGAAGCTGGCTTGGATGACGATGTGGAAACCTATGCGAATGATCGCAGCAGGCGCATCAAAGCGGCATTGAAAAAGCTCCGCGACGTCGGCACCGGAAGAACGTTGTCAGTCGATATCCGCCGCCTTGTTCCTTATCCCGCAGACGCAACCCTCATCGACATGTGGGCCAGCGCGGAAAAGGCGACACACAGGATTGAGCCGGAGACTGTCGATCGACACGCACGCCGCCTTTACAGGCTGAGTGATTGGCTGCAAACGCGCGACAAGGGGGCCATGGCTGGCCGACTCAATGACGATGGGCTGACCCGAGATGTTGAACAGTACAGGCAGCAAACCGAGGACACCAAAATCAATGCCGATTTGCTCAGGCTTCGGCGATACCAACAAGTCCTCGAGGCGAACAGAGCGCTAGGGTTGCCTCCTCCTGAGCACGCGCGTCCGCTCGCCGGGGAAGGCGCTCGGCAGAACGCTTCGCCGCAGGAGCTTCCGGCGACGCCGGCCACCCCGAGCGCGGGCGCTTGGGATTGGTTTAGAGAGGCGATGCAAGAACCCGCGACATCCACGCTCACACTGCGCCATAGCCCACAGCCCAGCCCGTCGCAAGGACTTCCCGCAACGCCGGCCACCCCGAGCGCGGGAGCTTGGGATTGGTTTAGGGAGCAGATGCAAGAACCCGAGCCATCCTCTGCCAGAGCCCCGTCATCAGACATCTACGGCGGTCTAGAGCCACTGGTTAACCTGAATCCGCCCACACCGTATCAATTGCGGGACGATGCTCACTCTGCGCCGGCGCCTGACTTCGCCAGACCGCCGTCGTTCGTCGGGCCATCAGGGGCCCCTCAGGATCTACTGGATATCGGACCTATCGTCGGCGAGGGCTGGCGCCACGGCTCGCAACCGGCCTCAGAAGTCCTGATCGACGTACTGAGTAACATCAATCTCCTGCCGAACCAGTTCGGCCCAAGCCGGTTCGCGATCAACGGCGAGCATTACTCGGCCACGTTTGGGCCGGCAGGGCGCAGGGACGTTCGTCTCATCCATCATCCTCGCGCGAGGCCGATGAATGAAGCTGGGCCATCCCGTCAGCCCGTCGCGGATCTTGGGTTTCTTATCCGCGGGGGGTGGCAGCACCGCGAACGCTGGCTTCCGACTTACCTTGTTCGTGTACTAGAGGGGGAGCGCCGGATGCCGGAAGTCGGGCGCCCGACATATATCAACATCCGCGGCGTGCCTTACAGGGCCGAGCTGCAGGAGACGGACGGCGGCTCCCGTGTTCGTATTTATCCTGAAGCTGGCTGAGGAACGCGCTTGGGCTGCAACCTCGGGGCAACGGGGCAGCGAACCGGGGAAGTGTCCACCGTCCAGCCACTGGCATAGGCTTGCTCGCGCCACGGGCGCCTATGGGAAGCGGCCTGCGCGAGGACGGCATAAGCGTTTGGATAAAAGGAAATGGCAAAGGCAAAATTCAACTTACTTGGTGCCGAGGTCCGCGCAGCACTCGAGCGGCTGCTCGATGTGCTGGCAGACCTGGGACTTACCGCCACGCCGACAGGGTCCGGCTTGGCCGCAAGCTGATCGGAACACGCCTCAAGGAAGAAATGGGCTTTAAACCGCTGCGGCGGCGACAGTGCTTGACATCACGCTTCTCGGCGGCGCGGCGGCATGGCCGCTAGCGGCGCGGGCCTCGCGCATGTCTATTCGATCAGGATCAGACCGGGAGGGAGTGACTCGTCGTACAGACTGCCCCGGTCGGATCGTCCGATCGGAACGAACCCTTTGATTTTTGCGGTCTGCGGCGCTGGGACGCCGGATTTCTCCAGCTTGCTGGCAATCAGGCCGCGCAAAGGCATGGGTAGGTCCAGGCTCCGATCGTCGACGACGCGCGCGGCCCGGAGGAACAGAATCTGCAGGTCGAGCAACTCGGGCGTAGTCCAATCTGTCAATCGGCGTTCAAATTTGGCTCTCCGTATTGCCTCATCTGAGGATGTTACTTTCGCTTGACGGACGTAGCGCCGACTGTCGGCCGGTCTGAGGTTGCGTCATTGCTCGCAGGATCGGAGGGACTGGGGACGTCGCGGAGTGCCCATCACAC
>NZ_JBVAPG010000293.1:0-5271 GCF_055413685.1 Bradyrhizobium sp. LeoA1Lang
GTCTGGGCGGATGGGACGGCTACTATGGCAAGCCCGGGCCGAAAACGATGCGCCTGGGGCTCGAAGCCTTCCAGCGCATCAAATTTGGTACCAGTCTGGCGCTCCGCGATGTGTGAATCGGACAGCCCGCAAGCGGGGGAGGTGAACTCGCGGCCCGACTGACTCAATCAGCTACCCCACATGCTTTAGCAGGTACCTTCCCATGTCCACGCCGCCGCCGCTCTGGAGGACCTTCCTCGCCTTCCTGCTGCCGATGATGCTGAGCAACATCCTGCAGGCGCTGTTCGGCACCATCAACAGCGTCTATCTGGGACAGATGATCGGGGTCGATGCGCTCGCCGCCGTCTCGGTGTTCTTCCCGGTGATGTTCTTCCTGATCGCCTTCGTGATGGGCTTAAGCTCCGGCGCGACCGTGCTGGTCGGCCAGGCCTTCGGCGCCGGCCAATCTGACAAGGTCAAGGCGGTGGCCGGCACCACGCTGACGGTTGCGCTCCTGCTGGCCATTGGCATCGCGCTGTTCGGATTGCTGTTCACGCGCGATCTGCTGGTCGCGCTCGCCACACCGGCTGATATCCTCGATGCCGCCACGTCCTACGCGCGGACCATGATGGTCACGATGCCGCTTACCTTCGCCTTCATCCTGGCCAGTTCGATGCTGCGCGGCGTCGGCGACACGCTGACGCCGCTGGTCGCGCTCGCGATTTCGACCGTCATCGGCCTCGTGGTGACGCCGGCGCTGATCCGCGGCTGGCTTGGCCTGCCGCATCTCGGCGTCGCCAGCGCCGCCTGGGCCTCGGCGGTATCGAGCCTGCTGACGCTGATATGGCTCCACCTCTATCTGCGGCGACGAGGCCATGCGCTGGCTTTCGATGCCGCGTTCCTGCGCGCGATGCGGCCGGACGGCACGCTGCTGCGAACCGTGTTGCGGCTCGGCATTCCCGCAGCGCTCGGCATGGTGGTGATGTCGCTCGCCGAGCTGGTGCTGCTCGGCCTCGTCAACGGCTTCGGCTCCAACGCCACGGCGGCCTATGGAGCGGTCAACCAGGTCTTGAGCTATGTGCAGTTTCCCGCGCTGTCGATCGCGATCTCGGTCTCGATCTTCGGAGCGCAGGCGATCGGCCGCGGCCAAGCCGGCCAGATCGGCGCCATCGTCGGCACCGGGCTGAAGATGAACCTGATCCTGACCGGCGGACTGGCCGCGCTAGGCTATCTGTTTTCCCGCACGCTGATGGGCTTTTTCATCACCGACCCCGCCGTGCTCGAGCTCGCGCAGGGGCTGCTGCACATCGTGCTGTGGAGCTCGGTCCTGTTCGGGATGTCGACGGTGTTTTCGGGGGCGATGCGCGCCGGCGGCACGGTCTGGATGCCGCTCTTGATCTCCGCCCTCGCGATCATGCTGGTCGAGATCCCGTCCGCCATCATCCTCAGCCGGCTGATCGGCATCGAGGGGGTGTGGGTCGCCTATCCGATCACCTTCTGCACCATGTTCCTGCTGCAGATGGCCTATTACATGCTGGTCTGGCGGAAGCAGACGGTCGAGCGTTTGATTTGACACGACACAGTATGATGACCATCATCATACTGTAGACGTGCCGCGAAGATCGCGACAGAATGGACCACCGGAACGGAGGAGCGAAGAAGAAGTAGTTACCCAGGGATTCTCGCTTGACGGAAAGCATCCATCCCTATTCGCTACTCCCCATTCGCCATTCACCTGCCATCCCCGAAGCAACAACAACAAGGAATCATCCCATGCGCGTTCTCGTCGTCGGCGCCGGTGCGATCGGCGGATATTTCGGCGGGCGGCTGCTGCAGGCCGGCCGTGACATTACGTTCTTGGTGCGCCCCAAGCGCGCATCCGAACTCGCGACTGCCGGGCTTGTGATCAAGAGCCCAAACGGCGACGTGACCTTGAAGAATCCGCCGACGGTGCAGGCTGACAAGTTGACCGAGAAATTCGACGTCGTGCTGTTGAGCTGCAAGGCGTTCGACCTGGACGATGCCATCAAGTCGTTCGCACCGGCGGTCGGACCGAATACCGCCATCATCCCGCTGCTCAACGGCATGCTGCATCTGAGCGCGCTCGACAAGAAATTCGGCGCCGAGCAGGTTCTCGGCGGCCTCTGCGCGATTGCGGCAACGCTCAATGAAGCGCGCGAGGTGGTGCAGCTTCAGCCGATGCAGTCGCTGACGTTCGGCGAACGCGACGGCAAGATGTCGGACCGCGTGCGCGCGATCGCGGAGGTGTTTTCCGCCGTCAATGGCGCAACCGCCAGCGATCATGTGATGCAGGACATGTGGGAAAAGTGGGTGTTCCTGGCTTCGCTCGCGGCTTCCACCAGCCTGATGCGCACCTCCGTCGGCAACATCCTGGCCGCGCCCGGCGGCAAGGATTTCCTGCTCGGCATGCTCGACGAATGCAGCGCGGTGGCGACCGCCGAAGGCTATGCGCCGGGTGGACCGTTCTTCGAGCGCGTCAAGGGCATGCTGACCGCCGCGGGTTCGCCGATGACCGCCTCGATGTTCCGCGACATCAAGGCCGGCTTGCCGGTCGAAGCCGATCACGTGATCGGCGACCTCGTCGCCCGCGCCGACGCCGCGAAGATTCCCGTGCCGAAATTGCGCACGGCATATACGCATCTCAAGGCGTACGAATTGCAACGGGGCAAGTAGTCCTGTAGCCCGGGTGGAGCGCAGCGCAACCCGGGAACACTTTGCGCCGCGGAGAGACTGCCCCGGGTTACGCTGCGCTCCACCCGGGCTACGGCATCACCATCAGAGATGTGCCAGATAATGCGCGAGCGCGGTGATCTCTTCTTCGCTCAGGGGATAGGCGACCTCGGCCATCGCGGCCATGCCGCCGCCGGAGCGCGCGCTGGACTTGTAGTCGTGCAGCGCCTTGACGAGATAATCCTCGCGCTGGCCGGCGATGCGCGCCACCGCCTTGGTGCCGGCATAGCTGTCGGTATGGCATGACGCGCAGCGGCGGCCGGCGGCGGCCTGCTTGCCCTTTTCCGACAGATCAGGATCGTCGTCCTTCGGGCCCTTCGGCGGCGTCAGCGAGGAGAAGTAGGCGCCGAGATTGCGGATGTCGTCATTGTTGAGCTGCTCGACGATCGGCTGCATCAGCTCGTTCTTGCGGGTGCCGGCGCGGAAGAACACGAGCTGCCACTGAAGGAACTGATCGGGCTGGCCGGCGAGCGAGGGGATGTTCTCGGTCTGCGAAATGCCGTTCTCGCCGTGGCATGAGACGCACATCTCTGCTTTTTCCTTGCCGGCCGCGACATCGGCGGCGCGGGCGGGAGATGCCAGAAGAATTGAAGCCAGCGCAAAGCCGCTTGCTACATACCAGACAAACCGCTTACGCATGAGCCACACATCCATGTCACTGAGTTCGTCATTCCGGGGCGCGACGAAGTCGCGAGCCCGGAATCCATAACCCGCGCTCGTGGTTATGGGTTCCGGACTCGCCCGCTCCGCGTGCGATCCGGAACGACGATACGAGAGATCGAAAAGAAAAAGGCCGCGGCCGCCATCCGGCCACCGCAGCCTCCGTTTGTCACAGTCTCACTTCTTGCTGTAGCTGATGCGATAGATCGCACCGGCCCAATCATCCGCAACGAGGATCGAGCCATCCTTGTCGAGGATGATGTCAGCAGGACGGCCGAGATAGCCCTGGTCGCCCTCGATCCAGCCGGACGCCAACACTTCCTGCTTGGGGTTCTTGCCGTCGGGACCGACGATCACGCGCACGATGCGCGCGCCCTGGTACTTGTGCCTGTTCCACGAGCCGTGCTCGGCGATCAGGATGTTGTTCTTGTAGTCCGCCGGAAATTGATTACCGGTGTAGAACTTCATGCCGAGCGGAGCGACGTGGGCGCCGAGGTTGAGCACAGGCGGCGTGAACTCCGAGCATTTGTGCCCCATTGCGAATTTCGGATCGGGCAGGTCGCCCTGGTGGCAATAGGGATAGCCGAAATGCTCGCCGATCTTCGAGATCATGTTGAGCTTGTCGCTCGGCAGATCGTCGCTGATCCAGTCGCGCGCGTTCTCGGTGAACCAGTAGCGGCCGGTGCGCGGATCGACATCGCCGCCGACGCTGTTGCGCACGCCGAGCGCCCAGATTTCCGCATTGCCGGTCTTGGGATCGACGCGGCGGATCTGCGAGAGGCTGGTCGGGGGAACGCCGATGTTGAAGGGCGGTCCGAACGGAATGTAGAACCAGCCGTCCTTGTCAACAGCGATATATTTCCAGCCATGCGCGGCATAGGAGGGCATGTCGTCATAGACCACCTTGCCCTGGCCGAGATTGTCGAGATTGGCCTCCGCATTATCGTAGCGGATCAGCTTGTCGACTGCGATCACGTAGAGCGCGCCGTCGCGGAAGGCGAGGCCGGTGGGCATGTTGAGCCCTTTGAGGATGGTCTTGACCTCTTTCTTGCCGTTGTTGTCCTTGATCGCGTAGACGTTACCGAGCCCGAACGAGCCGACGAACAGCGTGCCCTTGTCGCCCCAGGCCATCTGCCGCGCGGCGAGCACGTTCGACGCGTAGACCTCGATCTTGAAGCCTTGTGGCAGCTTGATCTTCTTGATCAGCGCCGCCAGCTCGGAGTCGGAGGCGCCGGTCGGCGGTCCTGATGGCGGCGCGAGGCCCTTTTGCGTTTCGGTCTCGTCGCCGAGGAACCAGTCATCCGGCGGATGGGTCCAGAATTCCTTGGTGCCGGATTCGTATTTCTTCAGCGACCTGCCCTTGTCCTGCTGCTGTTGCGCATTGGCAAAGCCAGTCCCCGCCACGAGGGCGATGGTGGCAAGCGCAAGAATGGAACGATTGAAAACCGATTGCATCGCGTTACTCCCCTATCCAGCCGGGCGGCTGGCTCTTTATTGATTCTAACGAGACGATCGTAGTGGCCTGCGAGAGAGAGGCCAGAGCAGAGAATGGTAGCACATCCCCCGCGCGAGAGAAGCGCAGGCGATCAACGCCGGATTCGAGCGAGGCCAAGACAAGTTGAAGGAAGCTTGTTGGCGGCCGCGCATTACGCTGCAACGCGTTATATCCGGCTGGGATGGACGCCCGCCCTCGCCGATGCACAGGTCATGTGCCATATTTTTCGGGATGATGACGAAGATCCTTCAGGACATCTTAGATGTGGAGCCTCAAGAGGTTGTCCTCGGTGAGACCGAGTCTGCTGATCGGCGTTTGAGATTTTATACCGCCGTGAGGCCGATGCCAGTTGTATTGGTGCAGCCAGATCGGAAGCTCGTCGGCAC
>NZ_JBVAPG010000294.1:0-5243 GCF_055413685.1 Bradyrhizobium sp. LeoA1Lang
GCTGTGCGAAACTACGACGCGAGGCTCGATAACGCCCGAGGGCAGCTTGCATCAAGGTCTTAGGCGCATGTCTCCAAACGTCGATAATGTGGATGCGTACCATCCAAAAAATCAATTTTACCAATGTTACGGAACGTTGCATTGACAGCACCTGACGCCCGACGAATCACGTCGCTGCTTCTGTCGCGCGACGCGTCGCGACGTGGCTCGGCTGGGGGATGGCGCCGCGTTCGCGTCGAAGCGCGTCATGGAAGCAGCAGCATGGCAGTTCAACTCGCGAAGGAAATTGTCGCACGATGAAGGAAAACCGTCGGCGGCGGCGAGACAACGACCGCCAGGCAACTGACCTGGTGTGGCATCCAGTCGCTGGAGTTGAGGGACATCATCTGCGACCTGGAGCAGTCCGACGCGATCGAGATTGAGATGAACACGGATGACGCCTGATCGAATCTCAAGAATGTCGGCGACGCGACTGTCCGCGGCGTGGTCGCTGAGAAGGCCTGAATGGGGAGGCGCGTCGTCATTACCGGAATGGGCGGGTTGGGGACCGACGGCGCCTCCATCTATAAGGAGATACGCGAAGGCCGCTCCGCCATTGGCCCGATCGCAACTCCGAGCTCAGGATAGGGGCCAAGCTCAAAACCCTTCCCGAGCATGACATTGCCGCAAGCGGCTGGTCGATCTCGAGGTCGCGCCCACTCTGCCGCGCGAGCGCAAGGTGCGCGTCGCGCCGAGCAATGCCTTTGCCCTCGGCGGCACGAACGTGGTTCTGGGATTCAGCCAAGTGTCGTCAGGAGACAGTCGGTCCACAGTCTCGTCGGTTGAACGGCCGCATGGCTTTGGCGCTTGGCGCGCGACTTGCTTAAGAAAACACAGGTAACTGCCGACCTACCCTCGGAATTCACGCTGCGATCTGTCGGATTTCCGACATCGCCGTCTTCAATGGGACACGGCTGGCATAAAAGCTCGTCTGATGCCGTCACCGCTCAACGCGCGGCGGCTCGGTGTTCGAGTTCGTATAGGGAAGGAGCGTCATGACCACCATCGCAACTGCGGCGCCCGCGCGGCCGTCGCAAACTTGGTACAAAATTCTCTACGTTCAGGTGCTGATCGCGATCTTGATTGGCGTCGTCGTCGGTTGGCTGTGGCCATCGCTCGCAACCAACGACTGGATCAAGGCGCTCGGTGATGGATTCATCAAGCTGATCAAGATGGTCATCGCGCCGATTATCTTCTGCACCGTGGTCTCGGGCATCGCGCACATCCAGGATGCGAAAAAGGTCGGCCGGGTCGGCCTCAAGGCGCTGGTCTATTTCGAGATCGTCTCCACTTTTGCCTTGTTGCTCGGCCTGGTGATGGGCAATCTTTTCCAGATTGGCCACGGCCTTGCGGCCAAGCCCGATGCCGCAGCCGTCGCCAATTACGTGAAGCAGGCGGAAGCCTCGAAAAGCGTCGATTTCATCCTCAATATCATTCCCGACAGCGTGGTCGGCGCGCTGGCGCGCGGCGATATCCTGCAGGTACTCTTGTTTGCCATCCTGTTCGGCTTCTCGCTGATGGCGCTGGGTGAGCGCGGCGAGAAGTTGCGCGGCATGATCGACGACACGGCGCACGCCGTGTTCGGCGTCATTGCCATTGTCATGAAGGCAGCGCCGATTGGCGCGTTCGGCGCCATGGCTTTCACGATCGGTAAGTTCGGACCCTCGGCGCTCGGGAATCTGATCGGGCTCATCGCGCTGTTCTATGCCACGGCCGCGCTATTCGTGGTAGTCGTGCTTGGTCTGATCGCGCGTTTCGTTGGCTTTTCGATCTTCAAGTTTATCGCCTATGTCAAAGACGAGCTCTTGCTCGTGCTCGGCACCTCGTCCTCGGAAAGCGCGCTGCCGCAGTTGATGAAGAAGCTCGAGCGGCTAGGCTGCTCCAAGCCCGTGGTCGGGCTCGTGGTGCCGACCGGCTACTCCTTCAACCTCGATGGCACCAACATCTACATGACCTTGGGAACGCTGTTTATCGCGCAGGCGCTCGGGGTCGATCTCACCTTCGGCCAGCAGCTCACGATCCTGATCGTGGCGATGCTGACGTCGAAAGGCGCAAGCGGTATCACCGGGGCCGGCTTCATCACGCTCGCGGCGACGCTATCAGCGGTTAATCCGGCGCTGGTGCCGGGCATGGCAATCGTGTTCTCGATCGATAAATTCATGAGCGAGGTGCGTGCACTTACCAATATCATGGGCAACGGTATTGCCGCGGTGTTCGTGTCCTGGTGGGAAGGCGAACTCGACGAGGCCACGCTTCATGCGCGGCTCAACCAGGAAATTGGTGCGGCCGACGGCGAGACCACAAACACGACGGGGTAGGGGCTGCATTTCTGTTCGTCATTCCAGGACGCGTTGACGCAGGTGTACGCGAACTCGCGAGTCTTGCTTGTCCAAGTCGGCAGCAGCCGACTTGGATTACGAAGGCGGAATCTCTCGCCGCGACCTCTGGATTGCCGGTTCGCTCGCTTTCGTGAGCGCGCCGGAATAACGTCCTAAAGAGGCTGCTCCGTGAGACGAGGGGACGAAACCCTCGGTTTCGCCGGGCGGTTTCTCATGAGCGCCGAGTCTGAACAACTGCTTGAAAGTGATAGTCCTCTATCCAATCGCATGACGGCGAAGCGTTAGCGAAGTGCAATGCCCCATCGCAAGCGGGTCTGAAGGTTAGCTTGAATCGAATTTGGATTCCCAAATCAGGAGACTTCGGATTTACCATGCTGGCTGGGCCTGGAGGCCAGCACGGATCGGCAAGCCTTACTCTGAGGATCTTCGGAAGCGGGGCGTTGCAGGGTTGTTTCCGGTGGATTGTCCTGCAACGAGGCGGCTAAACATTCGGTGTTGCGGTCAGCACGGCCGTTGGATGGGCGCGACGGCATTGCGAGACCGGCAGCGTGGTGCCCGGCAGGGATGCGCGGCAACAGGTCGAAGGCCATTTCCGGCAAACACCGCGTCCGGGTTTTAGGGCGAATCAAGGGGACTTCACCCTGCGCGGCTTGGTCGCCGAGCTCACTGATCGCGGACCTAAGGCTGATTACCGTTCAATATGGGAGTTCTCCACGCCGAGAAGCTCAGCTTGAAAAAACTGTGGCTGGCGAACGCGAGATCTGGGCCAGGACCGATATGGGGCCTTGCGGGGGTGCGCCGCGTGGCCAGAGGATTCACAGCAAGAGTCCCAACGGCCGCTGGACGACCATAACCTTCCTGGCCGCGTTGCGCCATGACCGGATTGAGGCGCCATGGTTTCTCGAGGGCCGAACGATGGCGAGAGTTTCCGCCTCTACGTCGAGAGAGTCCTCCTTCCGACGCTTTGTCCCGGCGACATCCTAACCATGGACGATCTCGGCAGCCACAGACGCAAAATCGTGCGTCAGCTTACCCGCCTCGTGAATTTCGCATAAGTGCCGCTCTCGTGAACCCAGAGCCGATTCTTGGCATCGTGCGACCGTCTTTACAGCTCCGTCTTCGTGCCACAGACTTTTACAGATATAGCGCGCTCGAGCTCGGACGCCAAACCACTCAAGTGATCCGCAAGCTTTGCGAACAGCTCTCGCTTTTCCTGGTCAGTTGCCAGATCGCTGATCAATTTGCACTCGGCTGCATCGGTGCGGAGCTCTTTCAGTTGCTTCTGGAGGTCTTTCATCGGTATGCCCGTGGAGCGGCTATTCAGACCAATTAATCGGAGTGTACTTCAGCTCTCGCCGCTCCATTTCCGAACGAAGCAATTCAGCATAGCTGCGCAGATTGTTACCAACAAAGCGGCAACGTCCGCCGTCCGCGCGACCAGCCAACACTTGCCGCCGCACACTTTCCCAAAGAAACAATAAGCTCTCATCTTTCGAGTTTGAAAACCTCATCCGGACACCCCAATCCTTGCGCGCAAATGCTACCGCCATCTCAACGGCCTGAAGTGTTCGTTTCGGACACTCCCGCGCAGAAACCAAGTACCCGTTGCACATTTGCCACATGAGCCTTTCGGTCACCGCCCTACGCCTATCAGGCGGTTGGAGCAGAGCAGCTGGGTCTTACAGCTTCTGTCTTTGACGGTTCCACATGCTGCCAGCTAGTCGCTGTGGCTCGGACTCATCACTTGGCTGCGAACGCATTTCGCGCTCAGGAAAAAAATTGACTGTGTAAGCGGTCGCGCAGTTCAAAAGGAAGTGAGCGATGGAGGTGGCGTATGTATTCGGCTCTTGTCGGGACTCTTATTCTTTTGAGCATTGGCATCCTATTGGCCCACGCGCCGGACGCTTTTCGCTCGGGTCGTGATAGCAATTCCCGACACTAACTATACTCTCATGCAAACAGCGCCGCGCCCGCCTCAGTGCTGACGACGGATCGCGCCCGGGTAAGCGATCGAGTGCTTCTCTTAGAGCGCCGTCGTGCGTGCAGAGGCCCTCTCCCGTGAGCATAACCATATCAGCGGCCTCGCCCTTGGCCGCTCGGGAGATCCGGCCATCGGCGACTTCGGCGATCCCAAGGTGATCCGGAAATACTGCGAACTGATCGCGGATCCGATCCGCACGCGGGGATCGTATCCTTCTCGCAAGTCGGCGCGAGGCTCAGATCAGACCCGATCAGGAGGTCGCTTATATAGGTGCCGTCTAGCTCTAACAGCCTGTTGAAGAAGTCGGTAGCGAAGCGTTTCGTATCGTGATTCTCTAGGACCAGGATTTAACTGGGGGCGCGATGCGGGGGAGTGACGAACAGTCCGGCTCGCTTTTTAGTTATGTGGACCTGGAGGCTCGGGTTCGGGTCGATCACCCGCTACGGGTGATCCGAGACTTGGCGAATGCGGCGCTGGGCGACCTTTCTGGGGAGTTCGGCAAGCTCTATACGAACGTCGGTCGCCCCTCGATCGCACCGGAGAAGTTGCTTCGGGCGATGCTCCTCCAGGCATTTTATGGGGTTCGCTCGGAACGGCATCTGATGGAATGGATGGAGTTCGATCTTCTGTTCCGCTGGTTCGTTGGGCTCGGGGTGGATGATGCGGTTTTGGGACCATTCGACCTTCTCGAAGAACCGCGACCGGCTGCTCGAAGGCGAGATTGCGGCCAAGTTCCTGAACGCGCTTTTGGCGCAACCAAAGGTGCCGTCGCGAACTTGGTTGGAATTTGTCCGTCGCGAGTCTCCGGTGAACGGATGATATCTGCTCAGGCGGCAAGATCAACCGGCTGAGCAATGGGCTTGCTGGCGAGGGTCTGCCAGCCG
>NZ_JBVAPG010000295.1:0-5188 GCF_055413685.1 Bradyrhizobium sp. LeoA1Lang
TCCCTTCAGAGGGGAGCACCCAATCATCGCCCAGCGGCAGCGTCAATCACCCCGATCGGGCAATCCAAAGCATTCCGCGCAAGTCAAGGCCGGGCACGGCGATCCTCTCGTGACGCTCACGATCATCCGTCGAGCGTGTGTCGGGCCGGACTCCATCACGGGAGCGGCGACCGAAATCGTGCTTGCTGCCCTGTCCGAATTGGATGGCCCTAAGCCTCGCCCTTAGAGCCTGACCGGAAATGCGACGAGTCAATTCAAGAGGCTACGCGAGGCGACTGCAACAGCGTCATGGCCGGGCTTGTCCCGACCATCCACAACTTCGCGTCACTTCAGCAACGACGGTTGGATGCCCGTGACGAGCTCGGGCATGAGGAGGCGGGACCGGGGCCCGTGATTTGGATCAAGGCGCCCGCACCTTTTGCGTCAGCCTTGCCAACATTGTCCTTTTTCGAGCCAGTGGCAGATGCGCTGCGGAGTTTGCCCAGCGCATTCGTCCAGTCCCGAACGCGAGCGACCTTGATAAAGGCGTCAAGCGCTGGCGAATACTGCCTTCCCGCCACGGCCAAAAGCTGCACCTCTCGCCGGACGGGGTCGCCCTCAATTGGAATAGCGGCGAGCGACGGCAGCCTGGGAGCGTGCTCTGGCGCCAGGATGGCTCCAAAACCGGCGGATGCCATTTGCTGAAGATGCCTTTCCTCAGCGCTCCTGTGCACAACCTTAGGGCCTGGATGGTCGGCAAAACAAGCCTGCTTGAATCGGCCTGCGACGTCGCATCCGACCCTTTCGAGAAATACCGCCTCATGCAAGTCTTGGAGTGGGATAACGGTCTGCCTCGCCATCGGATGTTTCCGTGACAGGACGAGCACGTATCGCTCCTCGAACAGGGGCCAGCGATCGATACGCTCAGGTAGCTCCACGGCGCCACCGACGAGTGCGGCATTGATCTCGCCATCCAAAAGCATTGCAACGAGCCCGTTGGCGTCTGCCTCGCGCAGATCAATTCGAAGGTCAGGGATGATCTTGACGAGCTCCAAGAGCAATTCCGTGAGGAGTGCGGCGGAGACTGACGGCACCAGCCCGATCTTGAGCGGGGCGATTGTCTTCTTTTGATAGCCGCGCGCCTGAAGCCGTACCGCCTCCGCGGCGGCAAATATTTTCTCCAGCGTGGGCAAAATCATCTTGCCCAGCTCGGTCAGCTGGGTGAGGTGACGTTCACGGTGAATCAACGTGCCACCGAGATCTTCCTCCAGCTTTTGTACCGCCTTTGTCAGCGCCGGCTGCGTCACATTGCATTGCTTCGCAGCCTGCGTAAAATTGAGCGTCCTTGCTAGGGCTAAGAAATATCGCACCTGATAAAGCTGCAGCCGCATACTCATACTCGCAAGTTTTGCCGTGGTTCGGATCGTTCCAGTTCGTTGCGATAGCAGGCGGGGGCGATGGTCAAGCGGTTTGTCGCGGAGCTCCCGCGGAAACAGATATTGTGTGCCGGCTCGGAATTGTCGACCCGCGCCTTTCGGAAATGTTTCTCATCTTGCGGTAAAGTGTTCTGACCGACATTGTTTCCTTTTAACGTCGCGGTTGCGTAGAATATCGTAACCGCGAGACCAGCGATAAGTATCGTCGTGTCCCCAAGACTAGGACAAGCTCAATCCGAGGATCCGAAACACGTGTCCGATCGTCCAAATCTTGCATTGCCACGCTTGGTGTCCTTGACGGTCGCATCGGCTCCATTAGGCGATGCAGTTGACGCTGGGAATATGGCGCACATCCTTGTTCTCCGTGACGCTGCTGTGCCTGATTTGTTGCGGACTAGAGATAGAGCGGCTTGATCGCGGCGTTAAGCGCAGTTCTTGTTACGGCGCTCTCATTCTTGCAAAGTTTGTTGAATGAGTATTTCATGGGGCTTGCGTCTGTAGCGCTGGCGTGCTCGCCTAAAGGGTAACCGCCTGACGGAATCGTTCGGCGTCGACCTTCGCATCCCTTTCGACCTTCTGCGACAGTCAATGCCTCCGAGGGTGCTGACCGAAGCCCGATAGGTGGGCCTCTCCGAGTTCGTAGGAGAATTCTTCGGTCAGGGAAAAGGATACATTGAACCCATCCGGCGTGCCGATCGTCAGGATGCGAAGATCGTCTGGGCCTTTCTCAATCTGAAACTCTTCCGCCGGATAAGTAATGCGCATTCGCGGGTCGCCGTGCGCTCGTTTCACTGCAGACGACGCTATCGTCGGCATTGTCATCAGAAGCGACGACAATGTGTCGATCGTCATTAGGAGGCCGACGGTCTGGCCGGCAACATCCTTGATGATCAACCTGACCGCAGTGCCGTCAGCCGCCGTCTCGAAATTGATTAGTCTGTCGATCAGGATGTCGGTCACCGTGATCTCTCCTCTTTCATCTGTTGCGGATCGTGCGGCTTGTCCACCTTCGCATAGGCCATAGCCCGTTATGTTAAGATGTCCTATGTGATCGCATTTCCAATACTGTACGGATCCGCAGTACGTGAGCATATTCAGCCGCTCCCTGGCTCTCAGTTGGACACAGCGTTCACCCGGCGTGCGGTTGCACGAGGCTTTGTCGACTAGATCGACACAACAATTGCCCGAGACCATTACCAATGGAATTCGTGATTTTCCTACACTCACTCGTGAACCTATCGATACCGGGCAGGTTAGCGATACCGGGAAGGAGTGAGGGATCGACCGCAGAAAGGGTCACGGCCGATGCAACAAACCCAGTTCCCGCAACGCCGCTCACTTTCGACATGAGCTCAGCGACTCCGATAGTCCTTAGCTGCCGCGCTATGCTGTGCTCTATGCCACAGCTTGATCGATGAACAGTGTTACCAAGGTCATGCAGATGTTCGCTCCGTCCAGATTGAAGGAATATCCAGTCGGAGCGATCACTACGACCGCGTACTTGGCGCGATCCAATAGGATCTTGGCTAGCACAGGCTTCACTTGTCAGTCGTTACCGCTGAATGGCCAAGCAGGCAGCATATCCTTCTCGAAAGATTCCCGACCGCTTTCATCGAAGCGTCTGAAGAGCTCTTGGATTTCGTCCTTCATGAGAACGATTTGTGAGTAGCCCACGAGTTCACCGTCGACCTTTATCGGCGACACCGTCACCAGAATGGTGATCTTGCCATACGGGCGAGCCACGTAGTGGACCGGATCTGTTCTACCCTCCTCAAACAATTTCAGCATCGCGTCGAAGCGAGGATTCGTGATCTTTCTTCTGTGATGGTTTCTAACGTCCTTGCCGATGTACTCCGGCTTACGATCCAGCCTGTTCGCGGCCCATTGATTGTAGAACATCACCCGACCCTCTCGGTCGAGAATGGTCACACCCACTCCAGCGTGCTCGATCAGCCCACCCGCCCACTGACTGACCGTCCAACCCGGCAACACGCGTTGCTGCGTCACTTCTGGTAATTTTTCATCCATGGCACGCTCCTACATCATTGAGGTTCGAAAAACACTTGCACCTCGACCGGCGCATTGAAAGGGAGTCCCCCGAATGCGACTCGCGCGTGTTCGCCAGCTTCGCCGAACACGTCACGCCTCCTGATATTTGCCGTACATGGCACAATCTACGCTATTATCCCGCTATCGGCAAGTCTGCGGTGCATTGCTTCACCTGTATTTGACGAAAACGGGGAAGCCGTCGCCGCCCGTATCGGTGTCCGGCCCAACTCTCCGTTTCGGTGGGGAGCGGCTTCCGCATCTCGGGAAAATTGTGCTTCGCACCGCGCGCGCGATTTCAGCAGAAATTGGCGGCGGCAATTCGCGCAGCTACTCGTCCGATTTGGAGTCTAATTGATGCCCTCGCTCGAAAGTGCCATTATTCTCCGAGATCGGATACTTAAAGCGCCTGGGTTAGCACGAAAAATGCAATCGGACTTGAATCTAAACCTGTTTCATCTGCGAGCGGCTGTTTGCGTGGCTAAGCAAGCAAGCTTTGTTGCTGCCGCCAACGAACTTCATGTATCGCAGTCCTCGCTTTCAAGGATGATTCAATCGCTGGAGGAGATGCTTGGCACGAGCCTATTTATTCGAACGACTCGGCGTGTTGAGCTGACGCCTGCAGGAATTGACCTCATCGCGATGGCAGAACGGATAATTGGGGACATAGACATCACGCTCGATAACATGACCAGCTATAGTAACCAAAAGAGAAGTCAGGTCATCGTGTCGTGCCTAATGTCTGTGGTTCCTGGCGGCTTACATCGGGCGGTCGCTAAATTTCACAAAAAATTCCCAAGCACCGAAGTTCACGTAAGGGAAGGCATCCAGGAGCAGGTCGAACAGGACATTCGGAGTGGAAAAGCTGATATCGCGATTGCCGCAATTGATAAGGCGGCAACAGAGTTCGAAAATAGGAAACTAATTACCGAAGAGGTCTTAGTCGGGTTTGCCAAGCCACATGAATTTCAGAATTTGGAGCAAGTGCCGTTTTCTCGCTTGAAAGGCCAATCGCTGGTTTCCTTTCCGAGAGGGGCCAAAATGCGGGAGCTTGTCGATTCTGCGGCTGCTACAGCCGGGTTTTCGCTTCGACACTCGTTCACAGCGAGTCAGCTTCTCACTTTGGCTTCAATCACTTCGTCCGGCGTGGGCGTCGCTCTTGTTCCATCAAGCGCAACCGATCTGTTTTCCAAGCTTCGGCTTGAGCTAAGGCCACTCGTTCACCCGAAATTAGTTCGGCATCTGGGGATCATTCGCCTTCTAGCCCGACCGAAAACAACTGTTGCTGATGAATTTAGCAACTTCATCGTCGATGCCTTTAAAGAGTGAGGAGGCATAAACCAACTTACGAAAGTTGATTTGATCAAATTGAGCTAATGCCGTCGACGTCCAAGCATCTATTGGGAAATCTAATACACCCGTTTCTTCGGTGGAATGTATTGCACGTCCGAGGTGAGCGTGTAGCTGTGAACAGGGCGCTTATCTATTGTAGTTGAACCGCCGGCTTCGTTAAACCAGCAAAGAGTGTGATGCATCCAATTGACGTCGTCCCTTTCGGGAAAGTCCTCACGCGCGTGGGCTCCACGCGACTCCGTTCTACTGTAAGCGGTAAGAGCTCCCACGTTCGCAGTGATCAGCGGGCGCGTGCGTAGCGGATCGGCATCCAGTATTGGCGCAGCGCCTCGACGGCCGCTGGGATATCGAGGTGGGCATTGCGAAGAAAGTCC
>NZ_JBVAPG010000296.1:0-5156 GCF_055413685.1 Bradyrhizobium sp. LeoA1Lang
TCGTGCCACAATGGCCGGCGGTGGGCGTGCTCTTGGTCGATGCTTGCATCAGACTCTCCGATGGTTCGAGTGTGGAAACCCAAACCTACCGGAAAGGGCGCGCTCACCGCCCCATGGAATCTACAAGTTGCGGCGCGCCTGCGAAGTGACGTCGTCACTTATCACTCCGCTAATACACGATGGTCGTGCGCACGCCGACCATCACGCCATCCTTGATGCGATGCGTCTGCGTGGGATCGTAGGGGTCGACCGCGCCGCCGCCCGGATGCGCGATGTATTGAAACACCGGCTGCAGCAGGAAGCCGGGCCTGACCTCATGCTGATAGGTGACTTCGAGGATCGCCTCGTAGTCGCGGATCGGGTATGGCGTGCCGGTGAAGAACTGGGTGTCGCGGTCGAAGGCACGGGCGCGGTCGGATATCCTGGCGTAGGTCGCAGCGATGCCGAACCTGTCGTTCGGATGGGCATCGCTGAAACCGGTGAACAGGAAGCCGCCGTCGACATAGGTGCTGATCAGATTGCGATCGGACGGACTCACCGAGGCCCGCATGAAGAATGCGACGCCCTTGTCCGAACCGGGTGCGGCGCGCGCCAATTGCTGCTCATAGACCATGAACAATCCCTGGTTCCGGCGCCACCATGCCGGATCGCCGGAGCTGTTGGGATCGGCGAGCGACAGGCCGTCGGCCGAGAAGCGCTGATCGGGAAACGACATCATGTGATACCAGCCGCCGCCGGTGATGGTCGCCGGCAACCGGCTCTCGCCGATCTCGAACTTGTATTTGAGCTGGCCGATCCACCAGGGCGGATCGTTGACGCGAAACAGCAGACCGTGAGGATTGGCGATCTGCGCATCGTCGGCGTCCGGCGGCGCCGGGGTGCCATCGAACAGTGCGAGATAGGCCGTGATCCTGTCCGAGAGCGCCGCCTTGATGCGGATGCCAGGTACGGCAAGCGGCGGTGACGGGCCGCCGCCCGGCAAATTGATGCCGGTGATGCCCGGCCAGCCCAACGCGGAGTTGATGAAAATGTCGTCGTATTGGCTATCGATGAATTCGACGTCCGAAGCCTGCTGCCCGACGCGGACGGCAAGCTTGCCGCCGAGCAGTTGCTGCTCGATCCAAAGCTCATAGAGCCGTGTCGCGGAAAGCGCCTCGACGCCGGAGACCAGCATCAGATTGCCGATATAGCTGCGCGACAGGCCGTCACCATGGATCTGGAATATGTTGGCGTGGAAGGTGGCGCCGGTCCAGCCCATCACCTTTTCAAGGTCAATGGTGGCGCCAAGGTCGAGACGCCCGGTATAGATCGCGCCGGTACGCATGCCGCCGGAGACGTTGGCGAGCCCCTCGCCGATATAGGTCAGGCTGAACTGGTAGCCGGCATCCGCCAGCCTGTCGCGCAGGTCCTTGTTGCCGCCGTCGGGCTGATCTGCCGCGCGGGCGGCTGCGAGGGCAACGGCGGTGATCGCCGCGAATACCATGACCACGCGGGTGAGCACTCGGTACATGCAAGGATACCGCAGCCCGTTATTTGACGATGCCCAGGCGACGCATGATCAGATAGGCAAGGCCGGAGGCGCCGATCATCAGCACCGCGGCCCACAGGAAACCGCCGTCGACGTCGGTGAGCGGCAGTCCCTTGGTGTTCATGCCGAAAATGCCGGTGACCAGCGTCGGCGGCAGCAGCAGCATGGTCACGACCGATAGCGCGTGCAGATGCCGGTTGCTCTCCTCCTCCAGCTTGAAGCGAAGCTCCTCCTCGAGCAGCCGGCTGCGTTCGCGCAGCTCGGTGATATCGTGGTCGAGGCCGTCGAGCCGCTGTGCGAGCTTTGCGGCATGCAAGCGTAGCGCCGGGCTGAGATTTTCGGGATTTTTCTGTTCGAGCCGGTGGAACAGCACGCGCAAGCCGGCAAGCTGACGATGCAGCCTCAGACAGGTCCGCCGCAACCGGCCGAGCCCGGCCCGCATCTCCGACCTGGTCTCACCGGCCAGCACCCGTTCCTCGATTTCGTCGATCTCGGTGCCGATCTTGTCGGCCATCCGATCCATGGTGTCGGCGACCTCGTCGATGATCTTCTCGAGCAGCGCCGCCACCGTCGCGACACGATGGCCGCCCTCCAGCACGCGGCGGGTGGCGTCCACCGCGCATAGCGCCTGATGGCGGCCGCTGATCAAAAGACGCTCGGTCATCGCGAAGCGAAGGAATCCGGTTTCCTCCGTCGGGGAATCGATCTCGCGCACGAGATCGGAGAACACGCCATAGACGCAGTTGTCGATGACGTGGAGCTGCTGGAAATTATCGTGCGACAGCAGGAGGTCGCGCGCGAGCGTAGGAATCTGCAGGCCTGCAATCCACTGCCGCATGCGACCATCCGCCAGATTGAAATGCAGCCACAGCCTGCCATCATGGCTGAATTCGATCGGCGCATCGATCGACAAGGATTCAGCGCTGCCGTCGCCATGCAGACGGAATGCCCACACCAAGCCCGGGATCACCGGGATGGCATCTGCGGGCACGCTGACCATTTTCGCTGGTTCAGCCGACATGACCAGCCCGAAGCTCAACGCGACACATTGCCAAACCCCTGCGCTAGAGCTTCGGTTCTGATTGAATCAGAACCGAAACTCTAGATTCTTGTTTTGACGCGTTTTCTTCACGCGAACCGGTGTCCACTTCGCTCGAAAACGCTCTAGCCGGCACAATACAGTATTAGTGCAGGGGCCCCTCCCCGCACGCCAGCAAGCGACGATACAATTACGATTTTGTAACAATTTGATGTCGCGACCTACTCGGCTGCGAGACCGGTTTCGGCAACCTGCTCGGATTCCTTGTTGTAATCGTGCACCACGCGGCCGAACGGCAGCGTCAGATCGGCCAGGAAATGATGCGCGCCGATCACCCGGCGCACCGGGAAATCCGCAACCGGCGCATTGACATGCGGCACCAAATGCAGCCGGCCGGGTCCGATCCATGACCCTTTGACGTTGATATCGGTCAGGTTGATCGCGACGAGCTGGCAGACTTCGAGACGGCCATCGACGCCCGGGATCATCTTCAGATTGATCTGCGTCTTCGACAGCGTCGCGCGGGTGATGTCACCATTGCCCGCCATGCTCTCATGCTTGTAGCCCATGGTGCCCATGGCGACGAGCTGGCCGGCATATTCCAGCGTACCGGTCAGCGTGTCCTTGACGATCTCAAGCTTGGGATGGGCGTATTTCTTCGGAAAGCCCCAGATCTCCCGGCCCGCCGCAATCGGCGGATCATCGTCGAGGTACATCTGCGAAACAAAATTGACCTCTTCGCCGTGCAAGCGCGCCGGGATCACCAGACCGGACTCGGTATAGCTGCCGAAGCCGGAACTATCAGGCATCTTGATCCATTCGTAGTGCACGATCGGCTGATCGATCGGTTCGAGCGGCTCGGGCAGCCCGGCACGGATCAACTCGGGATCGGTCTCGTAGGTAATGACCAGGAATTCGCGATTGACGAAGCGGTAAGGTCCTGCGGGATAGCTCGGGCCCGCGGCAGGCATCGACGGAAGCCTCAAAAGCTCTTCCCTGCGCATCGCAAATCCCCCTGTTTGCAATTAATGGCCTGAACGCTAGCGGCGGACATTGACACTGATGTGAGGGATTTCCTTCAGCCACGTGACCCCAAATGATCCTCGGCGTAGCCGTCATCAGCACGTCACGGGCGCACGGAATCGTTGGCGCGCAGGGAGTGTCAGGACATGGATGCGCGTAGCCCACATTTCGACGAACAAGAAACTGCAACCTCCCATCGCGGCTGGCGGCCTGAGCGCTGCGATCGTGTCGCGCTGGTGCTGCAAGGCGGCGGTGCGCTCGGCGCCTACCAGGCCGGCGTCTACCAGGCGCTGCACGAAGCAGGTATCGAGCCGGACTGGATCTGCGGCGTCTCGATCGGCGCCATCAACTCGGCGATCATCGCCGGCAATCCGCCGGAGCGGCGGCTCGAGCGGCTGCACACATTCTGGGACCGCATCACCAGCCGCAAGATCTGGCACTATACGCCGGATGGCGACATCTTCCGCAAAGCGCGCAACTTCACCAGTTCGTTCATGACGACGGTGCTCGGCCAGCCCGGTTTCTTCGCACCCCACAACACCAATCCCTGGTTAAGCCCGGCCGGTGCGCGGACGGCGACGAGCTATTACGACACCGCGCCGTTACGCGAGTCGCTGCTCGAGCTGGTCGATTTCGAGCGCATCAATTCCAAGAAGATGCGCTTTGCAGTCGGCGCGGTGAACGTGCTGTCGGGGAACTTCATCTATTTCGACAACGCGCATGACGAGATCATTCCCGAGCACATCATGGCGAGCGGCGCGTTGCCGCCGGCGCTGCCGATGGTGAAGGTCGGCACCGACCATTTCTGGGATGGCGGCATCGTCTCCAACACGCCGCTGCAGCATCTGCTCGACCAGGTCGACAGCCTGAATTCGCTGGTGTTCCAGGTCGACCTATTCTCGGCCCGCGGCGTGCTGCCCCGCGACATCCACGACGTGATGGCCCGCCACAAGGACATCATGTATTCCTCGCGCACGCGCTACAACACCGACATGTATCGCAAGACGCACAATCTCCGCGCCCGCCTCTACAAGGCGCTCTCGAAGATTCCAAACGAGCAGTTATCGGAAGAAGAGCGCCATCTTCGCGATTCCAACAGCGCCCTGCCGAGCATCGCGATCCTGCAACTGATCTATCAGCAGAAGGCCTATGAAGGTCACGCCAAGGATCACGAATTCTCGGGCACCTCGATGCGCGAGCACTGGATGAGCGGATACGAGGACACCAAGCGCACGCTGATGCGACGCGACTGGATCAAGATGCCCGACAACGGCATGGGCATCGTGGTCCACGACGTACACCGCGAAAGCGAGGTGTAATTCCGCCCGTCATTGCGAGCGGAGCGAAGCAATCCATGCCGCCACTTGTGGAGAGATGGATTGCTTCGTCGTTTCGCTCCTCGCAATGACAGCTGAGAGATTTGCGCACGCTATCTCCGCCCGTCGTCCCGGGCTTGACCCGGGACCCATATGTGGACGGCCCCCGTGGCACAAGAGCTTTTGAGGTGATCGGATCGCTTGCATCCATATGTCCGGCCTGTTTGATGCGATCGGATGATCGCTGGCC
>NZ_JBVAPG010000297.1:0-5128 GCF_055413685.1 Bradyrhizobium sp. LeoA1Lang
GCTTCTCATAGTTAGCAAGCAGTTGATCCAGCAGTTCAGGTGTAATCGTCGTGTCGGTCGTCATGTGAGTCTCCTCGGTAAGGTAAACTCACAGAAACCTGCTTACACATTCTTTCTGACACCCTCAACCGAAGCGTCTGCGGCAGCTCCTTCCGCAGATTTGGCCGTTGAGGTAACAACGGCACCTGCCTCACGCGCTGAACCAGATCAAAGAACTCCGCGTCTCTTCTTCACGGCCATATCGTCCCGCTGGCGACTTGCGGCGGTCATCGTTTTGTCATTTGCGGCACTCGGGTTTGCCGCTCTCGGCGTGCTTGACCAGCGGTCCCTGAAGCCGTCCCGCCAGATCGATCTCGTTCACTCCGGCAAGCCTCCCTACGAACCCTCGCCTGAAGCGCGGGACCTTTATTTGACAGGCGTCTACCATCTCGGCACCCGTCAATCGAACGGCCTCACGCGCGCAATTCAGTACTTCACTGAGGCCACGATCCGCGACCCGCACTATGCCGTTGCCTATGCGAAGCTTGCGGACGCCTATAATACGATCAGCCAATTCACGCTCATGCCTGCGGACGAAGCCTACCCCCGTGCCAAGGCTGCGGCCGAACGGGCCATCGCACTGGACCCTGATCTGGCTGACGCATATGCGTCGCTCGCGTTCACAGAGTTTTACTGGTCAAGGAATTTCACCCAGTCGCGGGAGCTTTTCGAGCGAGCGATCGCGCTTGATCCCTCCTCCGCTCAAACGCGTCACTGGTATGCGCTGACACTGATGCACAGCGGCAGATTCGACATTCCCTTGCGGGAAATCACCAAGGCGCAGGAGCTCAATCCAGAATCCCGCGTGATCTTGGCCAACAAGGCGCTCATTCTGTTTCACGCAGGCCGGTCCACTGACGCCGTCACGATCCTGCGGCAGCTTGCAGATGCCGAACCGAACCTTCGCGCGCCTCCCGAATATCTCGCGACGATCTATCTCAGTCAGCAGCGCTATCAGGACTTCTTGCGTGAGTATCGAACGGCTGCCGAGATGACCAAGAACAACGCGCGCATTGCAATCGCGACCGCCGCTGAAAATGGCCTACGCAGCGGCGGTGAACGAGGTCTCCTGGAAGCGATGCTCGCCGAACAGAAACGCCAATACGCCCTCGGCAGTGAACCCGTCTACAAGCTCGCGGTGAGCGCTGCACTCCTCGGCGACATTGATTTGGCCCTCCAGTATCTCGAGGAATCGATCAGGCGGCAGGAACAGGATATTCTTGGTATCCTTATCGATCCTGCATTCAAGGCGATGCGGGGGACAGCGCGATATCGTCAGCTCGTGGACCGAGTGGGGTTCGCAAGTTCAGACTGAGCAAAATAATGTTTGCTGGATAATCCATTTTCACTGACGTGCACGAGCCTCCGCAGTTTCTCTCGCGAGGCTTTCTACAGAGTTACTTAAGCAATTAATCAGGTCGAGGAGCCGCGAGCTTCCTTGTAAGAGCGCAAGACAAAGGCCGCAGCAGGCAAGCCGAATCTCCTTTACAAAACCTGAGCGCGAGATCAGTATCTCCACACGCGGAGATTTCACGTCGGCAGGTTTCCATGAGAAACTACGAAGCGGGCCGCAGGTTCATTTCGGAAGTCACCGCAATGGTCAGTCGTCTGGAGGCCATTCGCCACTACTGGGCGCAGCATCTGGGCATAACCGATGCTCAGTGGATCATTATTGTTGCCTTGGCCGAGTTAGACGGACGCGATGGTGTATCCATCGAGGCCATAGCGAAGACACTGCAGGTGAATACATCTTTTGTCGTGAGGCAATTGAATCTGTTGGAGAGAGCGGGTCTGCTTCAACGTGAGTCCCCCTCCTCGAACACTCAGCTAGCAACTCTCTCTTTGACAGAAGCTGCCTACTCGCATCTGGCGATGCTGTCGTCTGAACAAGATGCGCTGCATGAGCTAGTTCTGGCTGAGTTTGGGCGCCCTGAACTCGACAGGGTGATCGACAGGCTCGCCAGTTTGAACCATCAGCTTGAAAAGGCCGCGGCCGAAAAGGCCCCGTTACCTTCGTAGCGCAGTCTATCCGAGGCCACGTCCTCACTGCACCGCATACTAAAAGCCCTGTCGCGCAAACAGAACCCCCGGCAATCGCTTGCCGGGGGGCTTGATTAAGTTTCGTGTGAAACGAGGATCAGAAGTTGCGCTGAACGCGGACGTTCAAGCTGAACGTATCCTGATCCTTGAAGTCGTACCGAGCGGTCGGCATCGGCGCCGACGGGGTAAGGATAGCAGAGCCAGTGAACTTCTGGTCGAGGTGGAACCACATGAATTCGCCCGAGAACGTCAGGTTCTTGACCGGGGTCCAGCGGGTGATCGTACCGAGCTGGGAGACGTTGAAGTCGGGGTTACAGCTGAAGTCGGCACTGGTCGCTGTGAGGCGGGCAGCAGTGAAGGTGGAGCAGACGAAGAATTTTGCCGTGTTATCGTAGCTCACGCTGGAGTAGCTGCCGAACAAGCTGCTCGACCAGTAGGGATCCCAGTTGTGGTTGAACGCACCACGGACGCCCCATGCTGTCGTCAGATGGATTTTCCCATCAGCACCAAACAACGGACCCGCCAAGCCAGCCGGTGCATATACTCCGTCCGTCACCGCCCCGAAGCCGATGCTCCCGAAGGAACCGAAATTACCGCTACCGAACATCGAGAACGGGTTAGGCGATGTCGACGACGTCGAGATCACCTGCTTGGTGTTACCCTTGGCAAAGGTGGCATCGATCTTGAAGTCGTCGCCGGGACCGGTCGGGATGTTCTTGATCTGCAACGCAGCCATCACCGCGCCGCCCCACTTGGTGTCGGGGTGACCGGAGAGTTCAGACAGATTGGTCGGCGCCGCACCCGGCAGACCGACCGCACCGGCAGGAGCACCGACCGTATTCAGGACATTGTAGGAGCCGTTGACTTCATGCGCCGAAGCCGAAATCTGGAACAGACCCCAAGCCTGGTCGATGCGGATGTTACCGACGACGTCGGGCGCATGCACGCCGGCATAGGCGTTGGCGACAGCGCCCTGTGACGTGAGCGGCACGGTCAGGTTGGCCACGACGGTGCGGTCGAAGACGGTCGGATCATCGAGGCCGATGGTGCCCGACACGCCGTTGCCGAACTGCGCGGTGTACTGGATGTTGTTCACGCCGGTGACGGTGTCATGACCGCCGAGCAGGAACGACGAGTTGTTGCCCGGATAACCATGCCACGGCGTCGCGTAGGCCGATGCCGACTTACCGAAGGTGAAGCCCGCGAACTGGATGAACACGAATTCGACCGCGACATAGCCGCCGCCGGGAGTGTCAAGCAACTGAGAGCCCGCGACCGGGAGCGAACCGTTGATCGAGTTCGGGTTGGTGGTGCTGCCGCCGAGCGTCGAGAACTGGAAGTCGGCTTGAGCGAAGGTACGGACCACGCCATATTCGGTCGCGGTGCGGGTATCGACCGTCAGCGCCATACGGGAGCGGGCGGCGAAGTAGTCGGCATACCGGTTCTGCTGACCGAGGTCGCCCGACCACGCCGGCTGATTGTAGATGCTGCCGTTGAACGTGGTGTCGACACGCAGGTAACCACCGATCTTCATGCAGGTGTCGGTCCCGGGGATGTACCAGAAACCGGCGCCGTAGAGCGAACAGATCCTCACGTACTCGACCGCTTTGGCCTTGACGGGAAGATCGGCCGCCTGTGCCCCGCCCATGGCGAGCAGACCCGCCGCTGAGCCGAGGATAAGGCTCTTAACCATCTTCATGTTAAACCTCCAAGTTGCTCTGTAAGGAAGAGCTGCGGATCCGCCGGGTAAAAACCCTGAAGCTGATTCCCTAGTCCCCCCAAAACCCGTCAAGCCGCTTCGCGCTTTCGGACTCCCGCGAAAACGCGAGGGACTTAAGCGAACCACCAAGAACGGGACGACTTCGGGATGCCCCCTCCGTCGCTGTTCCATAAGAAACGAAGGTCTCCAAACGCGCAACAAAAGAGAGAGGAGTCCGCAGGTACCTCCGCTTCTTTTCGGACGCATGTTGCACAAATATCACGGCGCTGTGAGTGTGCGTGATCGACCAACGCACTGAAATAATTAGCTTATTTTGCCTCAACGCCCGACTGAAATTTAGGCACTCACCAGAAGGGAACTCGATAGCGCGTGCGCGGGGAGGTTTACGATGGCACGAGATGATCCCCACAGGAGAATCATCGAGGAGAATCATTCTTCCTTGAAGTCGCCGATCCATTGATTGCCGGTCGCGCTGGACCCATGCCTCGCAGACCCGCCAAAACCTTGCCAACCGTCTGTATGTTAACGCCTGTTCACGGATCTCTTGTCTCTGGCACGGCCCCGAAACATCATCCAACGCCCTTTCCGGCGGCGACCGTAAAGCGCCCGCAAAGGGGCTGACGAAGACGCAGGCGTTTGACCAAGATCTTGGCCGAACGCGCCGCCGAAAAGCGCGACGCCGGTGAGGTGCTAATCCGCGAGGCGGACGCTCTCGCCGCCGAGAGTTCGAACAAGCGCATGTGGGCTTATGGCGGGCCGATCGATCGACCAGGCGATCAACGCGAGGTACGGCTGGCTCGAGATCAAGTGCTCGCGCTGCAAGGTACCGCGTAGCAGCGCGCTCGGCTCCAGCCTTGGCTTCGCCCGCATCGTATGGCGCAAATTGGTGCGCCATGCAGCAAGGCCGGGACTTTGGCTAGCGTTGCAGGACACATCGCCCGGTCTGCGCCATTGATCTACGTCGATATGTGGTTCTTGCCGTTCTTCCCTTTATTGCAGGCGGCCTTGGCACCAGCGCGGGCGAGCTGAAAACCTTTCGGATTGTTGTAACCCCGCCCCGATCGGATCGAGACCCGCACTACGCTGCTATCCAACGTCTTCAAGGAGGAAAAATATGCTGAATATGCGAACGCTGTTGGCAGTCGCCATACTTCCATTCCTTGCAACCTCATCATCGGCGCAAACAGGACAACAGACGGATAGGACTAGCATTACAGTTGTTTTTTTAGTGGGTTTCTGAATCCATGGGCAACCATGATTCGAAGATCGTGGACGCAGGCAGCGTCGATTGAGGAGACGCTTGCGTTGTGGGCGGCGTCGCTTCGGGAG
>NZ_JBVAPG010000298.1:0-5062 GCF_055413685.1 Bradyrhizobium sp. LeoA1Lang
CCCATTGCGTGTCGTTCAGAACGAGCCGATCCAGAACCCCCAAGGCTTCCTCCTAAAAGAAAGCCTTGAATCACGTTCCGTCTGATTTGAGAATCCCAAGAGTCCACACAGCCTAGAGCATGATCCGATCAGGCTGAATCTTCACCTCTCCCGCTTGCGGGAGAGGGAGCGCAGCTTCACCTGGGCTGCCTTTCAACCTGATCGGCGATTGCTCTATTCCTCACGCCGCGCGGATATTGGCGAGGAAGCCGTCGACCTTGCTTCGCAGCATCGCCGCCTGCTTGTTGAGCTCTTCCGCCGAATCCAGCACCTTGCCCGCGGCTGTGCCAGTCTCGCCCGCGGCGCGGGTGACGCCGCCGATATTGCTGGAGACCGCGCTGGTGCCGTGCGCGGCTTGCTGCACGTTGCGGGCGATCTCTTTGGTGGCCGAACCCTGCTGCTCGACCGCCGCCGCGATCACGGTGGTGATCTCGTTGATCCCGCCGATCGTGCCGCCGATGCCTTCGATCGCCTGCACGGCGTCCGTCGTCGCGCCCTGCATCGCAGCGACCTGCGCGGAAATCTCCTCGGTCGCCTTCGCAGTCTGGCTCGCCAGCGATTTGACTTCGCTCGCTACCACGGCAAAGCCGCGCCCGGCCTCGCCGGCGCGCGCCGCCTCGATGGTGGCGTTCAGCGCCAGCAGATTGGTCTGGCTCGCGATATCGCTGATGAGCTTGATCACGTCGCCGATCTTCTGCGCCGCCGCCGAGAGGCCCTGCACCGTCACATTGGTGCGGTTGGCCTCTTCCACCGCCTGCTGGGCGACGCGGGTCGACTCCGCGACCTGGCGTCCGATCTCGGAGACCGAGGATGACAATTCTTCCGTCGCCGCGGCCACGGTCTGCACATTGGCGGAGGCCTGTTCGGCGACGGCGGAAACCGTCGTCGCCTGGCGGCTTGCTTCCGAGGCCGCGCCCGACATGCTGTTCGAGGTCGTGCGCAGACCGGCCGCGGCGCCCGCCAGCGCATCGAGCGAACTGCGGACGCTGTTCTCGAATTCGTCGGCCATCTTGCCGAGCAGGTTGATCCGCTCGGCTTCGGCCTGCTTCTTGATCTCGTCCTGTTCGCCGCGCAGCCGCGCCGCATCGATCATGTTGTTCTTGAACACCTGGACCGACTGCGCCATGGCGCCGACTTCGTCGCGGCGCTCCTGCGCGGGGATCACGGTGTCGGTCGCGCCGTCGGCGATCTTGCGCATGGCGGCGGTCATGCCGGTGATCGGGCCGACGATGCTGCGCCCGATCAGGAAGCACATGCCGGCGACAAGCAGCAGCGCGACAGCGAGGATCGACCCGATCCAGCGCGCCTCCGACCAGAAGATCGCATCGATGTCGTCGAGATAGACGCCACCGGCAATGGCCCAGCCATAGGGTTTGAATTCGGTCGCATAGGAGATCTTCGGCACCGGCTCGCCGCCGGCCACGCGTGTAAAGCGGTACTGCACGAAGCCGCCGCCCTGCGGAGCCATTTCGACCTGCCGGCGGGTGTAGAACACGCCGTCCGCGTCAGCCGTATCCATCAGGTTCTTGCCGTCGACCTTCGGATTCGGATGCGACTCGACGACGCCTTGCTTGCCCAGGGCATAGAAATAGTCGTCCTTGCCGAAGCGCAGCGTGCGCAGCAGCGTCTTGCTTCGTTCGAGTACTTGCGCGTCGGAAAGGCCGGCCTTCTTGGCGGCCTGGTAGTCCTGCTCCACCGTCTGCTTGGCGAGCAGGACCAGGTCCTGCAGCTTGGCCTTGCGATCCTCGAGCAGATTGTTCTTCAGCGCCTGCAGGCCGACAAAGGCCACAGTGACGATGCCGAGCACCGAAATCCCGACCATGATCATCAGCTTGGATGAAATTCTGAGATTGCCGAGCATCGCACACCTTTTCTGGAGCTTCCGGCGGCTTCGGCCGCCGATGGTTCCGAAAGGATTAATGCGAATTGGTGAAATTGCCCCTAATAGGCTACGGCTGCAGGACCTTCCGGCTGCAGTCGATCACCTCTTCAAACACCGCAAATCCGCGTCGAAACGTCACGCCTTTCGCGGCGAGCACAATGCGGGGCCGTAGAGCGCAACGAAGCCGATGAAGGCGATCGCCCAGGCAGCACCGGCCACCGTCAGCAGCGGGATCATATGCGACGGTTCGAGCGAGGCGCAGATGCGCGCGAGCGCGGCAGTGACGATCGCGGCATAGATCACCTGTGTGCCTGCGGAAGCCTGCAGCGCGCGGCCGGTATGGCCGAGGGTGGCGCGGGTCATCACCGCAAGCGTCATCCCGCCGATGGCGCCGCCGGTCCAGGCGTGGATGCCGGCGCCGACCGGAACGAGGTCGATCGCGGCCAGTCCGGTCAGGAGGAAGCCCACCGGTATGAACGCGTAGGCCAGATGCAGGATCAGCACCAGGCGGTCGGACAGGGTCCGGTATCCGGCCCAGCGGGCAAGCCGGATCAGATGGAAGACGCCGGCGGGCAACAGCAGCGCCGCGGTGAGCCAGCCCGACGGCATCGCCACCCAGGCCAGCAGCGCGACGCCGCCGAGTGCGACCGTGATGCTGTCGAAGCGGCCGAACGGTGCCGGCATCTGGCCGGCCGATTGGCGCGCGAGCCAGTTGCGCGTGAAGCTCGGAACGATGCGGCCGCCGATCAGCGTGACCAGCATGATCACCAGCGCGATCGCAAACCGAGTTGAGTAATCGGCGAGCCCGTTGAAATGCGCCTCGATGTGGAAGGCCAGATTGGCGAGCGAGAGCAGCGAAACGATCGCCACGACCGGGAGGTTGCTCCATTTGCGTCCCGCCACGATCTCGCGCGCCGCTGCCATCGCGAGCAGCGTGAGGAACGCGACATCGATCACGGCGGCGGCCGCCCATCCGATCGATGCCGAGAGGAAGATCGCGATCCGGCCGGCGATCCAGGTCGAGACCAGCGTTGCGAGCGAATTGCCTTGCAGCGGCAGTCGTCCGGTCCAGTTCGGCACCGCGGTCAGGAGGAAGCCGCCGATCACGGCGCTGACATAGCCGAACAGCATCTCGTGCACATGCCAGTCGCGCGGCGAGAACGCCGTGGTCAGGGCCAGATGACCTTCATACACCGGCAGCCAGATCAGGATCATCGCGCCGGCATAGGCCGAGCCGAGCAGGAAGAACGGCCGGAAGCCGTAGGAGAGCACGGCCGGGCCCTGATACTGGCGCAATCTTGGGATCGACATGGCTGCCATCCGATCGTTGACTTGTTGCTACTCTCCCGCCTCGGCGTGGGTGTATTGAGCCTTAGCGTTCCGAGACCCTGCGCGATTTGCGTCAGGACAACGTTCCGGAGGAATGTGGGCAACGGCCCTCCGGTTCGGCCCCTAGTTGCCTCGCGGGGCCTCCGGTTCTAGGTTCCGCGCCACTGGTTTCGTACGAAGAGAGCACCATGCCGCCCGTGGACCGATCGGTCGTGGCCGATGTCGCGCTGTTCGCCGGGCTTGGCCCCGCCGAGCTCGACGAAGTACTGCGGGAAGCGCGCTCCGTCCGGTATCCGAAGGACAGCGCGGTTTTTCACCAGGGTGCGGAGGCCGATTCGTTCTTCGTGCTGTTGCACGGCCATCTCCGTGTGGAGAAGACCACGCCGCAGGGACAGCAGATCGTCGTCCGCTACGTCTCGCCGGGCGAGATCTTCGGCGTCGCGCAGGCGCTGGCGCTGAAGCATTATCCGGCGACCGCGGTCGCCGCGGTCGAGAGCATCGCGCTGTGCTGGCCGTCAGCGGCGTGGCCGCGCCTGACCGCGAAATTCCCGAGCCTCGCGGCGAGCGCGCTGCAGACGGTCGGCAGCCGGCTGCAGGATACGCAGGCCCGTGTCATCGAGATGTCGAGCGAGCAGGTCGAGCAGCGCGTTGCGCATGCGTTGCTTCGCCTCGCGAAGCAGGCCGGCCGCAGGATCGAGACCGGCGTCGAGATCGATTTTCCGATCAGCCGCCAGGACGTCGCGGAGATGACCGGCACCACGCTGCATACGGTGAGCCGCATCTTGAGCGCATGGGAGCAGCAGGGCCTCGTCGAAGGTGGCCGCCAGCGCATCGTGCTGCGTGATCCGCACAAATTGTTCGCGCTGGCCGAAGGCCGCATTCCCTCCGCAAGATCCGGCGGCTGACGGACGCGGGGCGCGCGGCTTCGTCGCGACCGCGGAACCGGTGGTTGTATCGCCGACGTTCCACCCGCAATTCGCGGGTTCCGTCTCGCGTCGGTTTGCCATCGTCAACCGGCTGGTGGGCCGGGCAGGTTGAGCGGCCCGCCCGGCATGCCGCTACTCGGCCGGCTTGCTGAGATTCGGTGCGACCAAGGTCGGATCCAATCCGAGCATCCGGGCACGCTCTTTTCGCTCTTCGGCCAGAAGGTCCAGTTCGCGCTCGAGCGAACGGGCCACCGCTTCCTGGGCCGATTTGCGACGTTTGCTATTTTCGTGAAGTCTTGGCGGTTGGGCAGTCACACAAGGTCCCCGTGTCATGAATCTGTCATGGGGTGATCGCATGGACGATTCCGTCACCCCAAATCAAATACTTTTTAGTGGCTAAGTTTGGGCGCCGTCCTAATACCGACAAAGTATTCATGCAGCGAATATCTGTTCGGCACACGCTCGCCCACTCGCCGGATGAGACGAATGAAAAACAGAAGCCCGAATGCTGCCCCCTACATCCTGACCGCGCTGGCGCTCGCCGCCGCGATCTGGACCGCCTTGGGTTCGCCGCACAGCGAACGGCCCGTCACGAAGCAATTGGCCCACAGCAGCATGGTGCCGTGAGCGAGCGCGGCGGCCGCTAATTCCTCACCGCGTAAATTGATGTCCTCAGCACATTGAATTGGGTAGCCGGGCGTCGCCTTAACCACCGCCGTCATTGCGACCCGTTGGCTCGCAATGACGATGTGGGTTGCCTTGGGTGCGACATAACAACCCGACGGGCAAATCAGCAAAAGTCTGTCCAGCCCTCGCGCGAAAAACATTCCGCTTTCGCCGTCGGGCAAATCAGTGATTTAACTCCGCGCGTCTCACCCAAGAGAGG
>NZ_JBVAPG010000299.1:0-5052 GCF_055413685.1 Bradyrhizobium sp. LeoA1Lang
GCTTCTCATAGTTAGCAAGCAGTTGATCCAGCAGTTCAGGTGTAATCGTCGTGTCGGTCGTCATGTGAGTCTCCTCGGTAAGGTAAACTCACAGAAACCTGCTTACACATTCTTTCTGACACCCTCATGCTGATGGCGTGGACCAACACCGCGAGTTCGAGAGCAGGCTGTCCTGCGATGCTCTGAGTCATGGCCCTATACTCGCAATTCTGATTGCGGCGGGGTGTACGCCGTTGCGTGGGCCTCACGACCGCGCTCGCGGCACCAGCGTTATTGTCTTGGAATCGGCTGGTAAAAGCTATGATCTCGATAACGACCCGTAATGCCGCGCGGCCCGCAGGCTAGCCGCGTGAAGACCCCCTCTCGGCCGCCAAGAGTGCTCCTCGGCAAGTCCTCGCAGAGAGACGCGACGCACACCCGGCAGCGCCCCAGGCGCCCTCAGTCATTTCGATAATGGTCGGTTATCGACTCCATGGCGAGAGGTGATTTTCCTTTCCACCGTCATGGACTCAATCTTCGATCCATCGTCGCCCGCCCTCGTGTACGGGCCGAAGTCGGCGTTCCGTTGAACGATCGCAGGCCAGGAGGTCCGACATGCACATCAAAGAGACAATCGGCGTTTCATTCCCCGGTTCTGTCGAAGGCCTGCCGCTGGAGGATGTCGTCGTGCTCGTGGACAGCGCCGGCGTCGCGCTTGGAGTGCAGCGTGCGTTCAGCGCGCCGTCATCCAACGGCGGCGTATTCCACGTCGTAAACCCGTCGACAGCTACGCCGACGTCTTAGCCGGCGCGAACACCTGGAGACCGGTTCAGCGATGGAGCTCATGATCCCGCCCGGCCGCCTCGACCGTCCGGTCGACCACGAGACGGACCACGTGCTCGGCCCCACCAATGCCGAGATCACGCTCGTCGAGTACGGCAGCTACGCGTGCCCGCACTGCAGGGCTGCCAACGAGCGCATCGCGCAAGCACGCGACCAACTCGGCGACCGCGTCCGCTACGCCTTCCGGCACAGGCCGCTCTCGGACAACAGCCTTGCGTTTCGGGCTGCCGAGCTCGCTGAGCTGGCCCAGACGCCCGAGGCGTTCTGGTCCGCGCACATCAAGCTCATGACGCGGTCGATGCAGCTCACAGAGGACGACCTCATCGCGGTGGCCACCGACCTCGGCGTGAACGCAGATTTCGCACTCGGCGACAGCGATGCCGTGCGGCACGCGAGAGCGAAGGTGGAGGCGGACATCGCAAGCGCACGCGCAAGCGCAAGCGGCGTGAGGTTCACGCCGACCTTCTACATCAACCACCGGCGCTACGACGGGCCCTGGGACGAGAGCTCTCTCATCGACGCGATGCTTGGCACGCTCGGGCACCGTGTCCGCACGGCGGCGCTGGACTTCGCGAGCTGGGGCCCGTCCGCCGGCATTTTGCTGGTCCTCGCGACCGTGGGGGCGATCGTCCTGACGAACTCTCCGATCGGGCCGGCGTTCGAGGCGCTCTGGCGCCAGGAGCTCGGCGTGAGCTTGGGCGACGCAGCCTTTCGGATGTCCATCCTCCATTGGGTCAACGACGGCCTGCTGACGGTGTTTTTCCTCGTCGTGGGGTTGGAAGTGAAGCGCGAGATGACAGTCGGCCACCTCGCAAGCCGCCGCTCCGCCGCGCTTCCGATCGCGGCCGCGTTCGGCGGCATGGTCGTGCCGGCGCTACTGTATGCGCTGGTCATCCCTGCGGGGTCGTGGTCGCACGGGTGGGGCGTTCCGATGGCGACCGACACTGCGTTTGCGATTGCCTTGATCGCCGTGATGGGCGCCCGCGTCCCCGTCGAGCTGCGCATCTTCCTCACCGCGGCGGCCATCGTCGACGACATCGGCGCGATCGTCGTCGTCGCTGTGTTCTACTCCGGCGATATCCATCCGGGCTACCTGGCCGCGGCCGCGACGACAGTCGTTGCGCTGACGCTGCTGAGCCGATCGAGGGTCTATCTGCTGTCGCCCTACATCCTGTTGGGCGTCGCGTTGTGGGCGTTCGTCTATGCGGGCGGCCTCCACGCTACGCTGGCCGGCGTGGTACTTGCGCTGTTCATTCCGACGCGGCCACCCGCTAACTTGGCTGCCCTGATGACGCAGGCCAGCACCATCATCGCCTCCGAGGCCCGGCACGACGGTGAGGTTCTCAGGCACGGCCCCTCCACCCCGGCGCTGCACGCGCTCGACGCAATCTATGACAGACTTGAATCACCCGCCGACCGGCTGCTGCGACACGCGGGCGCGCGGTCGAGCTACGCTGTCCTCCCGATCTTCGCACTGGCGAATGCAGGCGTGGCAATCAATCCGGGCGTCTTTGTTGGGCATGGCTGGCTCATGGCGGCGATCGTTGCTGGCCTCGCCATCGGAAAGCCGCTCGGCGTCTTCCTCGCGGCCGCCGCGGCCGTGCGCGCAGGCATAGCCGTCAAGCCGGCGGAGTACACGTGGCAGCAGTTGGCCGGGGCAGGAGCCCTCGCTGGCATCGGCTTCACGATGTCGCTCTTCATCGCCGGGCAGGCGTTTCCAAGCGCTCCCGACTTCTCGGCCGCCAAGATCGCCGTGTTCGCCGCGTCGATTCTTTCGGCCGTCGTTGGGACTGCCCTGCTCTGGGGAGCTTTGCGCCAGGAGCTTATCGAAGAGGCGCCGCAGAGCGCCGGCATGCAAGTGAGCGGGAGGTCTTTCGATGATTCTACCTACGGGTACGACAGTAGCAGTCGCTGACGGCGAGACGATCCGCCTGTTCCACAATACGGGCGTGAAACCTGGGGTGCATTTGGTCGAGATCACGGCGGCTCCGCCTGCGCCCGCCCACTCAGGCTCGGGTGCGCGGCATCACACCGGCTCTGCCAACGCCGATCGCAGGCGGCTCGACGAGGACAACTTCGCGGCAGCGACAGCCGCGTTCCTGAACATGCTCAGCCTGGACGGCACCATAGAGCACCTGGTCGTTGTCTCCGACCCCAAGACCCTGGGCGAGATGCGCAAGCATTTCCACCGCGACCTGAGAGGCAAGATCATAGGCGAGCTCGCGAAGGACTTCGGCCGGCGTCCGCTCGAGGACATCGCCTCACTGATCGCCGACGCCTGACGCGCCTCCGGAAACGGCTGCCGGCGCAAGCCCGTCCAGTCATAACCCGCGCGAATAACTCAAAGTTACTGACGACGACTACTGCTCTGACCAACCTGAACCAAATCAACCGTCTAAATGTATCAGCAATGGACAAGATATTCATTCCAAGCTGCCTCTGGCATTCTAAGCAGCATCAAGAGGAAGCGAGGTTCTGCTGCCTGCTCGGTGTCACGTTCCAATCTCTCACGCGACTAACCGGCATCTCGCATTAGAAGGAGCCTTCGCATGATAGAATACCTAATCGCCTCGCGCGCCGCGATCATCTTATGGACGAGCCTTGCAGTGGTGTCAGCCGAGATCCTCTTTGACGCGATAGAGACCGAATTGGAGCGCCGCGGTGTGGAGCCATAGGGCTCCCTGCTTGGTCCTGCGGCAGGTGCCAGAGAGGAAGATCGTTGGAGCCCGAAATGACAAACCATGCACGGTTACCGGATCCCGACGGATCGTTGCTTCTTCGTGAGTTGAACCACAGAGTGAATAGCGAGCTCACTAGCGCTATCTGCACGGTTTCAGCGAAAGCGGTGCAGTCGGATGATGTGGCAGTCAAGGCCGCGCTCCTCGATGTGGTAGAACTCCTGCATGGTTATGCTGATGTTCACAAGGCACTACGCATGCCGGATCCTGGCACCTGACCGACGCCGCAAGGTACCTCGAGCATCTTTGCTTCTCCATCACGAAATACCGACTGAATCGGCTGAGTATACGTCTCTCGTGTTCGGCGGATGATTTGCGGCTTGAGGGCGAACGCTGCTGGAAGCTCGGGTTGATCGTATCCGAGCTGCTCACCAATGTGGCACGGCATGCTCGATTCGACGATAGACATCCGGAAGCGAAAGTGAAGTTGTTTGCTTGCAAGTAACGTCGTAAGGTGCGCTGTCTCTGACAATGGCTTGGCATCTGATCTCATTGTGCGCGGTCGCGGGCTAACGATCGTCGGCGAGTTGGCCAGCAGTTTGAGTGGCCGCGTTCATGCGTCTTGTGCCGCCGAAGGGTCTTCCTTCCTTCTCACCTTCCCATTGGCTGAAGTCGAGGAACGTGCCGGCGGCGCAACTCATGTTGTCTTGAAGCGAAGGAAGGTGCGTCGTTCTCACAGGTTGCAGGTCCCGAGAGCCGAAGCTGGCTAGGCCAGTCGTCCCACTGAAAGAGGCCGAACATGACCCAGGTGTATTTCCGCTGCTCCTCGGTCATCGACCGCCGGCAGGACCATGCCGAACGCCGCCGCGAACATATCGCCGAATTGAACAAGCGGGCAGCTGAGGCCGAGCTGCGCCTGAAGCGCCTCTATGACGCCATCGAGGCGGGCGTGGCCGATCTGCGCGATTTGGCTCTCAAGGATCGCATCGCGGCTCCAGGTGGCATTGGTGAAGCTCCGACGTCCATTGTGACCAGCGGTTCGAAGCATAGATCCCTTCATCGCCCCTGCTGTCGCTCTCAACGCGCTACCCGATGCCTCATCGGCAAGGTCGAGGCTTTTGTTCGTGCACGACAAGGCAGCGCCCCAACAGGAACTTCAGCAGGTTCTCAGCTTTGGTTCGGATAGGAACGTCGAGCGAACCTAAACTCTGCCTTGGTCGACGCCGCTCCAAGCGGCAACGCAGTTCTTCAGGACTGGAGCTTCCGAAGTCCTTCATCATCATAGGTTCGCTCACGGAGGATGGAGTCCGTAAAGCCTTTTTGGAAACTGAGCAAACACACCATCCGCCAATGGGTACCGACGATCCTGACTTTTCCGCCGTCAAAACGCACGGCGGCAAGATGATCACCTATCATGGATTGGCTGGGTGCCGTCCGAAAAGCGGTTGGAATTGAAAGTGGCGTAGTCTCCGGGGTGATCAACCTCGAATCACCCGGCGTTGACGCGCCGGGCTGGAGACCACGCCATGACAAGCGTTACCACGAAGGCTTT
>NZ_JBVAPG010000029.1:0-64665 GCF_055413685.1 Bradyrhizobium sp. LeoA1Lang
AACGGCTTCATTCGCCGTCAGCCCGGCGTTCCCCGAAGCATCGAGATTCTCCTGCCACCCGAAAACTTGCCGATCCTCGAATGGCTCGGTATCAAAACGTCAAAATCACTGTGATGAACCACTAGGCCGAGTTCGTCGATCTCGAAACGATGCTTGTGTCCCGCGACATCGGCGACATAAGAGCCGTCGCGCTCGCGCACGATCTCGACTTCGCGAAGGCCGCGGCCGAGATCGATGCGCAATCCGAGCGGAAACGTCGCGGCAAGCGAGCGGCCGCTCCGCCACGGCGGCGCGTGCGGATTGGTGACGTAGAGAAGCAGCGCCGCGAGCGCCGCCTCCGCGCCCTCGTTCGCGCGCGGCGCCAGCAGCTCATTGCGATGCGCGGCGATGAATGACGTCGTCGCCTCACCCTTAGCAAAGGCTGAATGGCGCAGGCAGGAGATCAAAAATCCCTGGTTGGTGGTGACGCCGAAGGCCTCGACCTGCTCCAGCGCGACGATCAGCTTGCTGCGCGCTCCGCGCCGGTCGGCGCCATGGCTGATGATCTTGGCGATCATGGAGTCGTAGAACGGCGGGATTTCGGAACCCGATTGCAGCGCATGCTCGACGCGAACGCGTTCCGGCATCTGCCAGCGCGCCATCCGGCCCGATTGCGGCATGAAATCATGGTCCGCATCCTCCGAGCACAGCCGTACCTCGATCGCGTGGCCGGAGAACGTGATGTCTTCCTGCTCCACGCCGAGCGGCTCGCCGCGGGCGACGCGCAACTGCAGTTCGACCAGATCGAGCCTGGTGATCGCCTCGGTGACGGGATGCTCGACCTGCAGGCGCGTGTTCATTTCCATGAAGTAGAAATCGCCATTGCCGTCGAGCAGGAATTCCAGCGTGCCTGCGCCCTCATATCGGAGCGCCTTCACTGCCTGGACCGCGACCGCGCCCATCCGCGCCCGCAACTCGGGCGACACCGCTGGCGACGGCGCCTCCTCGATCAGCTTCTGGTGCCGCCGCTGCACCGAGCAGTCGCGCTCGCCGAGATGGATCGCATTGCCATGGCGGTCGCCGAACACCTGGATCTCGATATGACGGGGATCGACGATCGCGCGCTCGAGAATAACCGTTGCATCGCCGAATGCACCCAGCGCCTCCGAGCGAGCGCTGCGCAGCGCATCCGGGAACGACGCCACGTCTGTGACCTGCCGCATGCCGCGCCCGCCGCCGCCGGCGACCGCCTTGATCATCACGGGAAAGCCGATGCGCCTCGCTTCCGCCAGCATGATCTCGTCGCTCTGGTCGGCGCCCTGGTAGCCGGGCACGCAGGGCACGCCGGCCTTTTGCATGATCTCCTTGGCGCCGGCCTTGTTGCCCATCGCACGGATCGCCTCTGGCGACGGGCCGATGAAGACAAGCCCGGCGTCGCGGCAGGCCCGCGCGAACTCCTCATTCTCGGCGAGGAAGCCGTAGCCGGGATGCACAGCGCCGGCTCCGCTGGCCTTGGCGGCGGCAATGATCGCATCGATCTTGAGATAGGATTGCGACGGCAGCGCCTCGCCGATACGCACCGCGTGATCGGCCTCACGTACATGCAGTGCATCGCGGTCGGCGTCGGAATAAACCGCGACCACTCCGTAGCCGAGCTGCCGCGCGGTGCGCATGATCCGCAGCGCGATCTCGCCCCGATTGGCAATCAGGATCCTGTAGAACATCCCGCCCCCTTCACGACTCATGGCCGCGCCACCGAGAACTGCATACGCTGAGGATTGCGCGCTTCCGCCTCGCGGCATATCGCAAGCACCTCGGCGAGCACGCTGCGGGTGTCGCGCGGATCGATCACGCCGTCGTCGAGCACGCGCGCGCTGGTGGAGAACACGTCCATCTGGCCGTCGAACACGCCGATGATCTCGGCCTTCATCGCGTCCAGTCTCTCCTTCGGGACCGGCTTGCCGCGGCGGGCGGCAGCGGCTTCGGTGACGATCGCCATGGTCTCGGCGGCCTGCTCGCCGCCCATCACGGCGGTCTTGGCGTTGGGCCAGGAGAAGCAGAAGCGCGGATGGAATCCGCGGCCGCACATGCCGTAATTGCCGGCACCGAACGAGGCGCCGCAATAGATCGTGATCTGCGGCACCGTCGCCGAGGTCACCGCCTGGATCATCTTGGAGCCGTGCTTGATCATGCCGGCCTCCTCATAGGCCTTGCCGACCATGTAGCCGGTGGTGTTGTTCAGATAGAGCAGCGGCGTGCGCGACTGGCAGCAGGCCTGGATGAAATGCGTCGCCTTGTTGGCACCGGGCACATCGAGCGGGCCGTTATTGGTGATGATGCCGATCGCCTGCCCTTCGATGCGGGCATGGCCGCAGATCGTGGCCGGACCATAATTGGCGCCGAACTCGGTGAAATCGGAGTCGTCGATGAAACGGGCAATGGCCTGGCGCATGTCGACGGGACGCTTGTGGTCCATCGGCATGATGCCGAGCAATTCTTCCGCATCATGGCGCGGCGGCTTGAACGACGCGCTCGCGGGCTTCGGCCGGTCCCATTCGAGACCCGACATGATGTCGCGCGCGATCCGGATCGCATCGCGGTCGTCCTCTGCCAGATAATCGCCAAGGCCGGAGATCGAGGTGTGCATCTCGGCGCCGCCAAGCTCCTCCTCGGTCGCGATCTCGCCGGTTGCGGCTTTGAGGAGCGGCGGCCCGGCGAGGAAGGCGCGGGTGCGGCCGCGCACCATCACGATGTAATCGGAGAGCCCGGTCTGATAGGCGCCGCCCGCGGTGGACGATCCATGCGTCACCGTGACCACCGGCAAGCCGGCCGCCGACAGCCGCGCGAGGTTGCGGAAGATGTTGCCGCCTCTGACAAAGTCCTCGACGCGGTAGCGCAGGAGATTGGCACCGGCGCTTTCGACGAGCTGCACATAGGGCAGCTTGTTCTCCAGCGCGAGTTCCTGCACCCGCAGCGTCTTGTCGAGGCCATAGGGCTGCAGCGCGCCGGCATCGATGCCGGCATCATTGGCGCTGACCATGCAGCGGATGCCGGAGACGAAACCGATGCCTGCGATCAGCCCGCCGCCGGGCACGCTTTTCTCAGCGTCCGCGACGTCGAACATGTAGCCGGCGAGCGTCGAGAGTTCGAGGAAGGGTGAGCCTGGATCGAGCACCAGCGCCACGCGTTCGCGCGGCAAGAGCTGCCCGCGCTTGTGGAAGCGTTCCTTTGCGGCCGCGGATGCGGCGCGGGTGCGCTCCTCCAGCGCCCGCATCCGGGAGATCAGCGCCAGCATGCCGTCGCGATTGGCCTGAAACGCGGCGCTGAAGGGCGAGATGGTGTTTTCGATGATGGCCATGGATCAACTCACGCCGTCATTCCGGGGCGCCCCTCTTGGGGCGAGCCCGGAATCCATCGGGCCGCAGACGCTTGTGGAGAAATGGATTCCGGGCTCGCGCTTCGCGCGCCCCGGAATGACAGGGATGTTCCTGGTAAGCATCATGCGCTTTTCGCTTCCGAGAAATATTCACCATACGCCTGCCGCAGCTCGACCTTGCGCAGCTTGCCGGTCGCCGTCATCGGCATCTCGTCAAGGATACGCACCAGTTTCGGCACCTGGAAGCCGCCGAGATGCTTTCGGCAATGCTCGATGATGTCAGCTTCGTCAGCCACGGCGTTCGGCTTCAGCTTGACGAAGGCGGAAACGGCTTCGCCCCATTGCGGGTGCGGCAGGCCGACCACCGCGGCGTTCTGCACGGCGGGGTGCGCGAGCAGCGTCTCCTCGATCTTCACGGACGCGACGTTCTCGCCGCCGGACTTGATCATGTCCTTCTTGCGGTCGAGGAACAGCACCTCGCCATTCTCGTCGATCAGCGCGAGGTCGCCGGTGTGATGCCAGCCGAACTTGCGCGCCTCTTCGGTCGCCTTCGGATCCCTGTAATAGCCCATCATCACGTTCGGCCCGCGATGCACGAGCTCGCCGATCTCGCCGCGCGGCAAGAGATTGCCATTGTCGTCCATGATCGCGGTCTCGTTGACAACAAGCGACTCGCCCCAGTAATTGCCAAAACGATTAAGCTGCACTTCCGGCCGCGACATCGTGGTCGCCGGATACATTTCGGTCTGGCCGCTGGAAAGCACGAAGTTCGGGCAGAGGTCGGCGATGGCGCGTTCGAGCAGCGGCTTGCCCATCGGCGCCATGGTGTAGATGCAGCAGCGCAAGCCGGAAAGATCGAACTCCCGCCGCCGCGGATGGTCGAGGATCGCCTGGTACATCAGCGACAGCCCAACAAAGACGGTGAGCTTGTCACGGACGATCGCCTCCATGCAGACCACAGGATCGAAGCCGCGCATCAGCGCCATCCGGCCGCCGACCGAGAGATAGCTGAGCAGCAGTACATGGCCGGCACAGTGGAACAGCGGAAACTGGCCGGTGATGCCGTCATCGCGCGAGAGCTGCATCTCGACGCAATTGCTCATCACCGCCATCACCACCGCGAGATGGCAGTGCATCGCGCCCTTCGGCCGCGAGGTCGTGCCGGAGGTGTAGATGATCATGGCGAGATCGCGGTCGTTGATCTCGATCTCGGGCTCGGTGTTGGACTGGCCCTCGATGAGATCGTTGAAATTCTCGAGGCCGGTCGCCGCGACTTTTCCGGCAAGATCGATCGCGACCATCTCGATGCCGCGCTGTTCCAGCGCCGCACGGCGTTCGGCTTGGGCATGCAGATTGTCGTCGATCAGCGCGAAGCGGACTTCGGCATGGCCGAGGATGTAATCCATGTCCGATGGCCCGAGCATGGTGTTGATCGGGACCCAGACCAGGCCGGCGCGATGGATGCCGAACAGCGCTTTGACGAATTCGACTGAATTGTTGCAGATCGTCGAGATCTTTTCGCCCGGCTTCAGGCCACGCTGCACGAGGTAGTTGGCAAAGCGGTTGGCGTCACGCTCGAGCTCGGTGAAGGTGACCTGACGCGCGCCGTCGGTGAGTGCGACGCGATCCGGGAAGCGCCGCGCCGCACGCTTAAGGAGATCGCCGATCGCCACCCGGCCGATCTGCCCCGGACCCGGCACGCCGCCGGTTGCTGCGAGATTGTCCATTTGGTTCCCTCCCCTCGACCAGCCGTCATTCCGGGGCAGCCCGCAGGGCTGAGCCCGGAATCCATTGGACCGCATGCGCTTGCGGCGAAATGGATTCGGGGCTCATCGCTTTGCGATGCCCCGGAATGACGGCGTGGCGGCTCAGTGCCTCACCCCGAACATCTGCCGCGCCTCGGCCGGGCTGGCGATCTCGCGCCCGGCCTTCCGCGCGCAGGCTGTGATCGCCTCGATCAACTGGCCGTTCGAGGTCACCTTGGTGCCATCAGCCAGATAGAAGGTGTCTTCCAGACCGGTGCGCAGGTGCCCGCCGAGATCGGCGGCGCGCTGGTGCAGTGGCCAGATCTCACCGCGGCCGATCGCGGTGACCTGCCAATGCGCGTCCGGCGCCTTCAGCTTCAACAGGATCGGCAGCAATTCCGGATCGGCCGGCATGCCCGAGGCGACGCCCATCACGAAATTATATTCGAGCGGGCCGGAATACATGCCGGTCTGCCGGTACATGCCGACGCAGCGCACGATGCCGACGTCGAAACATTCGAATTCGGGAATCGTGCCGGCGTCCTTCATGACGTCGAGATAGTCCTGCACCTTCTCGACAGCATTGTCGAACAGCATCGGCGGCCAGGCCCAGGTGTTGTCGGCTTTGACCTTGAGATAGTTCAGCGAGCCGGCGTTGCAGGCGGCGATCTCTGGCTTCGTTTCGCGCACGCAATCGAGCGCGCCCTGATAGTTCGGACCCGAGGTGCCCGTGGTGTGGTTGATGATGACACCCGGGCAGGCTTCGCGGATCGCCTGCTGGATCTCCTTGCTGACGCCGACCTCCCAGGACGGCAGATGGCCCTTGCTAGGTGCCTGCTGGCGCAGATGGATATGCATGATGCTGGCGCCTGCATTGAAGGCCGCCCTGGCCTCGCGCGCCATCTGTTCCGGCGTCACCGGCACGTTGTGCTGTTTTGGATCGGTCAGCACGCCGTTCAGCGCGCAGGTGATAACGGCCTTGTCGCTCATGCATCCCGTCCAAGGTGTTTGAATGGCTCAGTTTTTTGCATGATGCGGGATTTGGCCGGGCCCCTCTTGCGTTGACTGGCTATTGCCGCGGCGACTGGCCGTTCGCTGTGGCAATACCGCGCACGGACCTTTGCTCTGAATCAAATCCTGACGCCTCGGCGGGGCTATGAGCTTCCTTAAATCCCGGGAGACACGACATGGCCTACAAAGACCTCCTCTTGACGCTCGCGAGCTACCCCGAAACGGCTCCGCCATCGGCGATCGATCTTGCGAGCGATTTCGCCGCCGCGATCGGCGCCAAGATTTCCGCGATCGCCTGTAAGATCCGCGTCGCCGTGCCCGGCAGCTTCCTGAGCCCAGCGCTGCTCGACGTTCCCGGAATGGCTGCAACCGATGAAGAGAAATCTCGCCTTCAGGCTGAGGCTTCGCTCGCCGCGTTCCAGGCCGCCGCGGAAAAGCGCGGCGTCTTCGAGGAGCGCATCCTGGAGCGCTGCCTGACGTCCGAGCAGCGCGAACTGTTGGTCGAGTATGCGCGCCTTCGCGACCTCACCATCATTCCGGTCCAGGACAATGCCCTGTTCGGCGCGTGGAACGCGGAGCCGATTATTTTCGAATCCGGGCACCCCGTCCTGCTGCTACCGCAAACCAGCCGCAAGCCGTTCGCCCTGAATACGGCGACGGTGGCCTGGGACTTCAGCCGTCCGGCTGCGCGCGCGGTCGCGGACGCGCTGCCGCTGCTTAAGCAGGCCAAGCGCGTCCACATCGTGACAGTGACCAACGAAAAGCGCATCGACACCAAGCGGTCCGGTCCGGAACTTGCGAAGCATCTCGCCCGCCACGGCGTCGAGGTGATCCTTGACACCGTCGATGCCGCGGGCCGCACAGTCGCGCACGCGCTGGAGGCGGCGCTGACGAGCCATGACAGCGACCTTCTGGTCATGGGCGCCTTCGGCCACTCCCGCTTCCGGCAATTCGTGCTCGGCGGCGCCACGCTCAGCATGATGTCGCACCCGCCGCTGCCCGTGCTGCTTTCGCACTGACGGTAGCATGTCGTCCCGGCGCAGGCCGGGACCCATACCGCGTAATCCATCGATAGGGTGGTGGCCGGCGTTTTCAGCCAACGACAAACATTTGTGGTTATGGGTCCCGGCCTTCGCCGGGACGACCCGGTGTGGCGGCTCAGGTGTGCGCTATTTCGGGCTCTGCCTGCCTGCTCCGATAGATCGCCAGATCGCGCGAGCCGGAGAAGATCGCGCGCGGCTTCAGGCCGTAGAAGCGGCGGATCGAGTGGCTGAAATGGGTGGAGTCGGGGTAGCCGATGTCCTGCGCGAGATGGGCGAGGTTGATGTCCTGATTGGCGAAATGCAAGAGATGCCGCGCCCGCTTCCAGGCGCGGAAGGAGCGGAACGAGATCCCGGTCTCCTCCTTGAACAGATGCAGGAAGCGCGAGGGTGACAGCGAGGCATCCGCCGCGCAATCCGCCGCCGTCACCGGTTCGCCGGAGAATTTGCCGATGCGCGCGATCGCCCGCACCACGCGCGGGTCGAGCCTACGCTGCGGCAACGCCTGGCCGAAGCACATGATGTCGAACTCGGCGTTCGAGAGGTGGTCGCTATATTGCCGCCGTCCCAGCGCAGCATAGGCGGCGCGGATGCGGTCGGCGAAGACTTGGCTTTCCGGGCCCATCAACTGCCGGGCAAACGACTCGAGCGCGCCGACGCGGATGCTTTCGGGCTCGATGGCAACGCAAATCGCCGAGCGATAGTCGCTCGCGATCGTATGCCGCAGGTTCGGCATGGTCACGACGAGGTCGCCATAGGATTCCCGGCCGTCGCTGGTCGCAAGGCGCAGGCCGCCCTTGATCGCGACATAGACATGGAATGCGCCCGGACAGCGCTCGCGCGGGCGGCCGAGCAGTCCGGCATAGAACACGCGCTCCGGCGTGATCAGCATCAAATGGCCTACTTCACGGGCCTGGTCGTCCATGGTGGTTCCTCCTCGCACGGCTCTTCCCGGCCGCTGCGGCGCCAACCATAGCCGAAATCCGGCTGAAGTCACCGTTACAAATGGGGCAAGGAAACGGCTCTCGCCGTCATTGCGAGCCACCGGGTCGGCGCGTAGCGCCGCCCGATGACAGGCTCCGCGAAGCAATCCATGCCACCACGAGTGGAGAGATGGATTGCTTCGTCGCTGTCGCTCCTCGCAATGACGGTTGGGGCGGGCGCGTTACCCACGCACCCGCGGCGCGACGTTTTGCTCCGCGCCGGCCTTGCGTTCCGCCGCGACCGCCCGCTGGTATGCCTCGCGCTGCTGCAACGTTGCCCAATAGGCTGCGACATTGGGACCGAAATCCTTGGCGAGCCCGATATTGTCGGCGAGCCGCAGCGCATAGCCGATGGCGATGTCGGCGGCGGTGAAACGGCCGGCGCACAGCGTCTCGGCCTTGCCGGTCGCCGCCTCAACGGCGCGCAGGCGGCCGAAGAACCATTTGGCGTAGTCGCCGACGACCTGCGGATTGCGCCGCTCCTCCGGCTCGAGCTGGCCGTAGCGAAGCACCAGGGTCTGCGGAAAGGTCAGCGTCGCGTCGGAAAAATACATCCAGTTCAGGAAGGCGCCATAGGCCGGCTCGTCGGGTCCGACGATCAGCGGTGTCGGGCCATATTTGGTACCAAGGTAATGGCAGATGCCGGACGACTCCGTCATCCGCGTCTCGCCATCGATCAGGAAGGGAATCGTGCCGAGCGGATTGAGCGCGAGATAGTCCTTCGCGAACACGCGCGGCGGGAACGGAAGCATCTTGAGCTCGTAGGGCAATCCCATTTCCTCGAGCATCCAGAGCGGCCGGAACGAACGCGCGGCTTCGCAGTGATAGAGCGTGACCATCTCAGGCGTTTCCTTTTGTAGCCGGCAGCGTACCCATCATCTTGCATAGCACCATCAGCATCACTTCGTCAGCGCCGCCGCCGATCGAGGTCAGGCGGCTGTCGCGATAGGCGCGACTCACCGGGGTTTCGTTCATGAAGCCCATGCCGCCCCAATATTGCAGGCAGGCGTCGGTGAGTTCGCGCCCGAGCCGGCCCGCCTTCAGCTTCGCCATGGTGGCGAGCCGGGTGACGTCCTCGCCCGCGACCAGCGCCTCGCCGGCACGATAGATCAGCGAGCGCAACAGCTCGACCTCGGTCTGCATCTCTGCGAGCTTGAAATGCACCACCTGGTTGTCCAGGATCGAGCCGCCGAACGCTTTCCGATTGCGGGTATATTCAATGGTTTCGTTGATCATGAACTCATGCGCCTTCAGGCAGGCGGCGGCGCCCCACAGCCGCTCCTCCTGGAACTGGATCATCTGGTAGGTGAAACCCTTGCCTTCCTCGCCGATCCGGTTGCGCTTGGGCACCCGGACGTTATCGAAGAAAATCTGCGCGGTGTCGGAGGAGCGCATGCCCATCTTGTCGAGCTTTCGCGCGATGGTGACGCCCTTGCTCTTCATCGGCACGCAGATCAGCGACTTGTTGCGATGGACCTGGCCGTCGCTGGTGTTGGCGAGCAGGCAGATCCAGTCTGCTTGCGTGCCGTTGGTGATCCACATCTTGCCGCCATTGATGACATAGTCGTCGCCGTCGGAGCGCGCATTGGTCTTGATCGAGGCGACATCGGAGCCGGCACCGGGCTCGGAGACGCCGATGCAGGCGACCTGATCGCCCGAGATCGCCGGCACCAAGAACTCGCGCCGCACCTCGTCGGAGCCGAACCGCGCCAGCGCCGGTGTCGCCATGTCCGTCTGCACCCCGATCGCCATCGGCACCCCGCCGCATCTGATGGCCCCTAACTCTTCCGCCATCATCAGCGCATAGCTGTAGTCGAGCCCCTGGCCGCCGAATTCGACGGGCTTGTTGAGGCCGAGGAAACCGAGACTGCCGAGCTTCTTGAACAGCTCATGCGCGGGGAAGATGCCGGCGTCTTCCCAGTCGTCGACATAGGGGTTGATCTCGGCGGCGATGAATTTCTGCAAGGCGCGGCGGGGTTCGTCGTGGTCGGCGGTGAAGATCATGCTGGTTCAGGCTCCAATCGGTGTTCTTGGTCGGCCGTCATGGCCGGGCTTGTCCCGGCCATCCACGCCTATCCGGTCACGCGGGACCAAAGACGTGGATGCCCGGGACAAGCCCGGGCATGACGGTGGTGTGTTCCTCGTCACAATCCCATCTGGCGGCTGGCGAGATCCTTCATGATTTCCTCGGTGCCGCCGCCGATGGCGTTGACCTTGACCTCGCGGTAGATGCGCTCGACCTTGATGCCGCGCATGAAGCCGGCGCCGCCGAAGATCTGCACCGCCTCCGAGGCGCAGAACGCCATGGTCTGGGTCGCCTGGTTCTTCATCATGCAGATCTCGGCGACCGGGTTTTCGCCCTGCTCCAGCCGCCAGGCCAGCATCTCCAGCATCGCTTGCGACGCTGCGACCTTCTGCGCCATGTCGACGATCTTGTGGCGGATCACCTGGTGCTGGGCAATCGGCTTGCCGAAGGTCTTGCGTTCCTTGGCATAAGCGATCGCCTCCTCGACGCAGACGCGGGCGTAAGCCGTGCAGCTCGCCGCCATGCCCATGCGCTCGCTGTTGAAATTCTGCATGATGATCTTGAAGCCCTGGCCTTCGTCGCCGATCAGATTCTCGGCCGGCACCCGGCACTCGTCGAAGTGCAATGTCGCCGTATCGGAGGCCCACCAGCCCATCTTCTTCAGCTTGGTCCGCGACAGGCCGGGCGTATCGCCCTCGATCAGAAGCAGGCTGACGCCGCCGGCGCCCTCGCCGCCGGTGCGGACGGCGACCGTGAGATAATCGGCGCGCACGCCCGAGGTGATGAACGTTTTCTCGCCGCTGACGACATAATGATCGCCGTCCCGGCGCGCCTTGGTGCGGAGGCTGGCGACATCGGAGCCGCCGCTCGGCTCGGTGATCGCGAGCGCGGAAATCTTCTCGCCCCGCAGCACTTCCGGCAGCACGCGCGCCTTGACCTCGGGACGGGCGGCCCGCGCGATCGGCGGCGAGCCGATGGTGTGGCTCATCAGGCTCGCACTGACGCCACCGGCTCCGGCCCGCGCCAGTTCCTGCGAGGCCACGATCTTCATGAACTGGTCGGCGGGAACGCCGCCATATTCCTCGGGAAAGCCCAGCCCCAATAGACCGATCTCGGAGGCCTTGCGATAGAGCTCGCGCGGAAACTCGCCCGCCTCGTCCCACTCATGGGCGTGGGGCTCGATCTCCTTCTGCACGAAACGGCGCACCGCCTCGCGAAAGGCCTCGTGCTCGCTGGTGTAGAATGGGCTCGCCATTCTTCTGCTCCGTCGATTCTCTATGGCCGGAACGATGTCCGGAAATCGCCAACCTAACTTGCGTCGAGTGGCTGCCGGCGGCGAATGGGCGCCGATCCTACCCCCGGTCCAGCCACTAAACGCAAGACAGATTCCGGCCCCGGCCCGTCCACTGGTGCCCTTGCGGATCATGATCAGGCGGCGCCAGACCGCCCACCGTGGGAGGGAAATTTGCCGGTTCGTTACTACGACTGGATCGCCCATTACGGCCGGAGGACGCCTGACAAGGTCGCGATGGTCGACCTCGGCAGCGGCCGCCGCTTCAGCTATGCGCAATCTGACATCAGGATCTCGAGGTTGGCTGCGCACCTGCGCGATCAGCTCAAGGTCGCGCGCGGTGACCGGGTCGCGGTGCTGGCGCTGAACACATCAGACACGCTGGAAGTGCAGTTCGCCTGCGGACGGCTCGGTGCCCTATTCCTGCCGCTCAACACTCGCCTCACGGTCCCGGAACTGCAGTTCATCGTCGGCGATGCCTCGCCGAAAGTCATGATCCATGATGGCGATCTCGCCGAGACCGCGCTCAGCGTCGCCAGGCTCTCCAACGTGTCGTCGACACTGCAGCTCGGCCCTGATGGCTCCTATGAAGCAGGCATCGCAGCGGCGCCGCCGATCGAGACATTCGAGAATGTCACGCTCGATGACATCTCGACCATCATGTACACCTCGGGCACGACAGGCCAGCCGAAGGGCGCGATCATCACCCACGGCATGACGTTCTTCAATTGCGTCAATCTCGGCGGCCTCGCTTACATCTCGCCATCCTCGGTATTCCTTTGCGTGCTGCCGCTGTTCCACACCGGCGGACTGAATTGCTACACCAACCCGGTGCTGCATGCCGGCGGCACCGTCTTGATCATGCGCAACTTCGATCCCGGCGAGGCTTTGCGGCTGATCAGCGATCCCGCTGAGCGCATCAACGTCTTCTTCGGCGTGCCCGCGATCTACCAGTTCATGGCGCAGCATCCGTCGTTTGCGAGCGCCGATTTCAGCCGGCTGCTGATCGGCGGCGTCGGCGGCGCGCCGATGCCGGTGCCACTACTCAAGGTGTGGGAAGCGCGCGGCGTGGCGCTGCAGCAGGGCTATGGCATGACCGAGACATCGCCCGCGGTGATGGCGCTCGACCGCGAGGATGCCGCGCGCAAGGCCGGCTCCGCCGGCAAGCCGGTGCTGCACACGGAAGTGCGGATCGTGCGTCCCGACGGCACCGACGCCGCCGTGGGCGAGCTCGGCGAGCTCTGGGTCAGGGGCCCGAACATCACGCCGGGATACTGGAACCGGCCCGACGCCAACGCGTCCTCCTTCACCGACGGCTGGCTGCATACGGGTGATGCGACGCGCATCGACGAGGAAGGCTTCTACTACATCGTCGATCGCTGGAAGGACATGTACATCTCCGGCGGCGAGAACGTCTATCCGGCCGAAGTCGAGAATGTGCTGCACCAGATTCCGGCGGTCGCCGAAGCCGCGGTGATCGGCATTCCCGATGAGCAATGGGGAGAGGTCGGCATGGCGATCGTCGCCGTGAAGCCGGGACAAACGCTGACGCCGGCGGATATCCACGCGCATTGCGCGGCGAACCTCGCGCGCTTCAAATGCCCGCGCACAATCGAATTCGTCGACGCGCTGCCGCGCAATGCGACCGGCAAGATCCACAAGCCGACGCTGCGCAAGCAGTTCGCCGAGCAGAAGCCGACCGATCTGGCGCAAGCTTCGTGATGTGCCCCTCCGACGCCAACACCGTTTACGGCTAGACCGCGGTGCAGGCCAATCGACGGTTCGTAGTTCGTAGCCCGGGTGGAGCGCAGCGCAACCCGGGGGATGCTCGCCGAACGGCTCGACCGGTCCCGGATTGCGGGCTACGGGCACTGTCATCCTTGAGATCGCGCGGACGGCTCCCCACTTCAACGAGTGGCCCAACAACGCGAGCCGCCGATCGTGGAAAGCCAGATGCACTATCTGCCGATGACGCCGGGATCGTTTTCGATCCTGGTGTTCCTGGCATTGGTGCTGGTGATCCTGATCCAGCTCCGCATCCTCCGATATGCCTATCTGAGCCTCGGCGTCAGTCCGGGAGCCGCGTTCCTGCTGCTGTTCGGTTCGCTGGTCGGCAGCTATCTCAATATTCCGATCACGGAATTGTCCGGACCGCCGGTGAGATCCGGCGAGATCGTCGACTTCTTCGGCATGCGCTATGTCGTGCCGCTGGTGACCGCGCCCAGCACGATCCTGGCCGTGAATGTCGGCGGCGCGGTGATTCCGACGTTCATGTCGATCTATCTGATCGTCAGATACGAGCTCTGGGTCAGGGCCGCGATCGGCACCGCCATCATCGCCTTCATCGTCCATTCGCTGGCGACGCCGGTGCCGGGAATCGGCATCGCGGTACCCGTGTTCGTGCCCGTCGTCAGCGTCGCGATCATCGCGCTTCTGCTCTCGCGTATATATGCCGCGCCGCTCGCCTATATCGCAGGTTCAGTCGGAACACTGATCGGCGCCGATATTCTCAACCTGGACAAGATCGGCAGCCTGGGGGCGCCGATCGCCTCGATCGGCGGCGCCGGCACGTTTGACGGCGTTTTCCTGACCGGCATCCTCGCCGTGCTGCTCGCCTCCGTCGTTTCGCCATCGCCGCTGCGGCGTGCCTGATCGGCGCGACGCTAACCCGGCAGAAAAATCGCGAACGGCTCGTCGATGGTGCGGCAGAGGTGCTCGCGGTAGAGCGCGTAGTTTTCATCGTCCGGTGACACCCGCCCGACCGAGGGATTGGCGATATTCTTGATCGGCACGAATGCGATTGGTGCAGCGATCGGCGTCAGCAGCGAGCCTCGGCCGGCGAGCAGTGTCGTGATGATGCCGTACATCTCGCCGGTGTTGCGCGGCCTGGACACCGTGATCAGGCGATGCTGGCCGTGCCGGTTGGTGACGAGATAGACGAAGCCGGATTGGTTGGGCACGGCGACTTCGCCGAACTGGGTGTAGGCGGCATCCAGCCGTTCGCCCTCGCGAAAAATCAGCGACGAGACGGCGTCGTCCCAGGCGATCTCGGTGCGATAGGCATAGACCGCGTCCTTGGCCCCGAAGGAGGGCCTGACCGTAAGATAGGTGCCCTCGATCCACTGCACCGCCCGCCGCGAATACGCCCCTAACCCGTCGGGCGCGACTTCGCCATTGGCCACCGGAATCGCCGGCGCCGGCTGGACCTTGCGCAAGGAGACGCCGAGCGCCTGTTCCAGCCGCACCGTGGTCTGCAGCGTGAACGGGCGGCGTCCGCCCAGTACCTTCTCCAATGTCGAGAGGCTGAGCTTGGCCTGCTCGGCCAGCGCCTGCCGCGAGATACGCCGGCGCGCCAGTTCCTCGCGGATCAGCTCCGCGATCTGCCGGCTTTGTTCTTCGGAGAGCTGCTTGTCCGGCGTCGGCATCGTCACCCCATGCTGATTCACGCCGACTCTACCAGACCGCACATTTCAGCACAAAACCGCACAAAGCCGCCGACAGCGCGGCGTGCGGCGCCCGGCGGCGGCTGAACAATGCCGATCATTCTGCTCGCGCCTCGAGGCACTTTCCCGAAGATTTTGCACGTCCAAGACGTTCCTCGGGAGAAGGAAATGACGACGTACGATTGTATCGTGACCAGCCGCCCGCGCCTGTCGCGCAAGATGCGGATAGCGCTGTTTTTCGTGGTGGAAGGCGTTGCCGCGCTCATCATCGGGTTCGCGGCATTGTTTGTGAACTTCGCGCCGGCGTGGTCGGTAGAGATCAAGCCGCCGGCAGCGTTCATCAAGCCGGGCGACGCCCGTTCCGGCTCGCTGCTGCTGAAGACCGACGAGGGATATGACGATGCCGTCAGGCTCGGCACCGATGTCGACCTCACGGTGTCAGGCCCGACCGTCCGCGCCCGCGTCACGCAGATCTTCCGCAACCCGACCAAGGACTGGGTTGAAGCGGTTTACGTCTATCCGCTGCCGGCAGGCGGCGCGGTCGACACGCTGAAGATGGTGGTCGGCGATCGCATCGTGGTCGGCGATATCAAGGAGCGCAAGCAGGCGCGCATCATCTATGAGCAGGCCAAGCAGAACGGCCAGAAGGCCGCGCTGACCGAACAGGAGCGACCCAACATCTTCACCAACTCGGTTGCCAATATCGGCCCGGGCGAGACCGTGCTGGTGCAGATCGAATACCAGGAGCCAGTGCAGCAGTCCGGCAACGAATTCTCCCTGCGCGTGCCGATGGTGGTGGCGCCGCGCTACAATCCCGCGCCGATCGTGCAGAGCGTCGACCTCCGTCCCGATGGCGGCGGCTGGGGTGCGACGAAGGCTGATCCCGTTCCGGATCGCGACCGCATCACGCCGCCGGTGCTCGACCCGGCCGAGCATGCGCCCGTCAATCCGACCAAGGTCACCGTGCGCCTGCAGGCCGGCTTCCCGCTCGGCGAGGTGAAGAGCCATCATCACACCGTCAACCTCGAGAGCATTGACGACGCGACGCGGATCATCAAGCTCGCCGATGGTCCGGTGCCTGCGGACCGCGATTTCGAGCTGACCTGGAAGCCTGCCGCCGAGAAGGCTCCGTCGGTCGGGCTGTTCCGCGAGCATGTCGGCGACGCCGACTATCTGCTCGCGTTCGTTACCCCGCCTGCCGTCGAGCAGGCCGAGCAGAAGCCACGGCCGCGCGAAGTGATCTTCGTGATCGACAATTCCGGCTCCATGGGCGGCACCTCGATCGTGCAGGCGAAAGCGAGCCTGACTTACGCGCTCGGCCGGCTGCAGCCGAACGATCGTTTCAACGTGATCCGTTTCGACAACACCATGGACGTGCTGTTCCCATCGGCGGTGCCGGCGGACAGCGAGCATCTCGGCCGCGCCACCGCCTTCGTGAGCGCGCTGCAGGCCAATGGCGGCACCGAGATGGTGCCGGCGATGCGGGCGGCGCTGACGGATCGCTCGAACAGCGATTCCGATCATGTCCGCCAGGTGGTGTTCCTGACCGATGGCGCCATCGGCAACGAACAGCAATTGTTCGAGACGATCACGGCGATGCGCGGCCGCTCCCGCATCTTCATGGTCGGCATCGGCTCGGCGCCCAACACCTATCTGATGACGCGCGCCGCCGAGCTCGGCCGCGGCGCCTTCACCCATATCGGCTCCACCGACCAGGTCGAGGAGCGCATGCGCTCGCTGTTCGCGAAGCTCGAGAATCCCGCGGTGACCAGTCTCTCCGCCAAATTCTCCGACGCACATGCCGAGGTTACGCCGGCGATCCTTCCCGACCTCTATCGCGGCGAGCCGCTGGTGCTGGCGGCCAAACTCGACAAGCTCGCGGGCTCCGTCGAGATCAAGGGCCGCATCGGCGACCGCCCCTGGCTCGTGACGCTGCCGCTGGCGAACGCCGCCGAAGGCAAGGGCCTGTCGAAGCTGTGGGCGCGGCGCAAGATCGACGACGCCGAGGTTGCGCGCACCACGCGGCAGGCGAGTCCTGAGGACGCCGACAAAACCATCCTAGCGCTGGCGCTCGAGCATCAGCTCGTGACGCGGCTGACCAGCCTGGTTGCGGTCGACAAGACCCCAAGCCGGCCCGACGGCGAGCCGCTGAAAGTGAGTGAACTGCCGCTCAACCTGCCCGCGGGCTGGGATTTCGCGAAAGTCTTCGGCGAGCGCCCGCAATTGCCGGCGGCACCGACCGAGCGGCGCGTGGAAGGCGATGGACGGGTGCAGGTCGCAGCCCTGAAGCGCCCGGCGGTGGTGCAGGCGCCCGACGCGATCAAGCTGCCGAAGACCGCGACCGACGCCGAACTGAAGATGATCGCCGGCGCGATCCTGCTCACGCTGAGCCTGCTCCTGTTCGCATTCATCCGGCGTCGGAACTTCGCCCGCTGATGCCGAATGAAAAGAGGAGGCGCCCCCACCTCCTCTTGGCGCGCGCGGCCTCCCGTCCCCGAGGGCCGCGCGCGACTCTTTCCACACGCGTCATTGCGAGCGCAGCGAAGCAATCCATGTCACCGCTTGTGGAGAGATGGGTTGCTTCGTCGCTGCGCTCCTCGCAATGACGTCGGAGTATCGGTCAAATGCCGCGTTTCCTTGCCCCTCTCCTCCTCGCCCTCCTCGGCCTAATCCTGTTCGGCCAAGGCGCCTACATCCACGCCAAAGCCCTCCTCGCGCAGGTGCTGCTCGAACGTGCCTTCACCCAAACCATCGCCACCGGGCATCCGACAAAACCGTGGTCATGGGCCGACACCTGGCCGGTCGCGCGCATCGAGGTGAAGCGGCTCAATGCCAGTGCCATCGTGCTCGCGGGGTCGAGCGGCCAGGCGCTCGCGTTCGGCCCGGGCCAAGTCGAGCTCACACCCGAGGCCGGCGAACGCGGCGTTGCCGTCTATTCCGCGCATCGCGACACCCATTTCCGCTTCCTGAAGGACGTCGTGATCGGCGACGAGATCGACGTCACCCGCAGCGATGGCAAGACCTTCCGCTATCGCGCCGACGCCAGCTCGGTGGTGCGCTTCGATGCCTCCGGCATCGATCCATTGTCGAGCGGATATGAGCTGGTGCTCTCGACCTGCTGGCCATTCGACGCGCTGACATCGGGGCCGGAACGCTATCTGCTGCGCGCGACGATGATCGAATCCGGCCCCTCGCGGATGACAACACCGTGAATATTGTCCGTGCGGTGGGATATCGCATCAACGCGTAGCGGCATGCAGCCAGTGTGAGTTGCCACGCTCGGCAAGCCCCAATAGAAATAACAAAAAACATGGCGCACGGTGTTCGCTGCAGCGCCGCAGGAAACGACAAGGCGAGGTCCATGGAAGCACAGTTCAGCCCCGCATCCGCTCCGACAGAGAAATGGTCGCCGTCGCGTGATGCCAGCGACGTGGTCAAGCGGATCCATGCGATGCTGCACCCGCGCAACATCGTGCTGGTTGGCGCCACGGACAAGCCCGGTAATTACGCCGAGCGGATCTGGAACAACCTGATCAAATACGGATATCGCGGCGGGCTTTATCCCGTAAACACCAAGCGCGAGACGATCTGGGGCGTCACCTGCTACAAGGATTTTGCGAGCCTCCCCGACAAGCCTGATCATGTGCTGGTGCTGGTGCCGGCGCGCTTTGCGGTGCAGGTGATCCGCGATGCGGCCGCCGCCGGCGCGCGCTCCGCCACCATCGTCACCTCTGGCTTCAGCGAGTTGCAGGACGAAGAAAGCCAACGGCTCGCGGTGGAATTGAAACAGGCGGTGCAGGAGACCGGGCTTGCGGTGACTGGACCCAATTGCCTGGGAAACTTGAGCGCCGGCGAAAACCTCTTCACCAATATCGACGACCGCATCGTCACCATGGAAGCCGGACCGGTGGCGATCGCCGGCCAATCCGGTGCGATCGTGATGGCGATCCGCCAGACGCTGGAGGATCGCGGCGTCGGTGTCGGCTACATGGTGACGACCGGCAATGAGAGCGGGCTGACCACACCCGACCTGATGAACTATTTCGCCGCCGATCCGAGCGTTCGCATCATCGTGGTCTACCTGGAAGGCGTGCGAAACACGAAGGCGTTCCGCGATGCCTGCAAGGCCGCTCGCGCCGCCGGCAAGCCGGTGATCGCGCTGAAGCTCGGCGCCTCCGAAGGCGGCCGCGCCGCGGCGATGGCGCATACCGGCGCGCTCGCCGGCTCGATCGAGACCTTTGACGCGATCTCGACCCGCGAGGGCGTGATCCGCGTCCGCGGCCTGGATGAATTGATCGAGACCACCGAATGCTTCGTGCATGCCGATCTGCCGAAGGGCAACCGGCTCGCCGCGGTGTCGCTGTCCGGCGGCAAGCGCGGGCTGCTGATCGACGCGTTCTATTCGGCCGGACTGAATTTCGCGCCGCTCAGCCCGAACGCGACCGAACAGCTCGCGAAGATGCTTGGCCCCGGCAGCATTGTCGGCAATCCGCTGGACGCCGGCTTTGCCGCCGTGGTCGATCCCTCCGTCTACATGAAGTCGATCAAGATCATGATCGACGATCCCGACACCGATATCGTGATCATCGATGCCGAACTGCCGAAGGCGCCGCATGAACTGCGCGAGCGCAATCTTCGCATCGTCAACGAGATGGCCGGCCAGGCCGGCAAGCCCGTGATTTATATCAGCGCGATGTCGATCGGCTTCACCGAGCACACCAAGGCGCTGCGCAAGACGTTGCCTGACATCGCCGTGCTGCAGGGGCTCGACCGCGCGGTCGGTGCGATCAAGGCGCTGATCGAATACGCGCAGCTCCGCAAGGAAGTGCCTGACATCGTCTCGAGCTCGACGGCATCCGCGCGCGCGATGCTGGAGAAGGCGCTGAACGGCGCCAACGGCGCCGCGGCGCTCGACGAGGTCGCCTCGAAAAAGCTGCTCAAGGCTTACGGCATTCCGATCTCGAAGGAGGAGCTCGCGCAGACGGCGACGGAGGCGGCGACCATTGCCCGGAAGATCGGCTTTCCCGTGGTCGCGAAGGTGGTCAGCCCTGATATCCTGCACAAGTCCGATATCGGCGGCGTGGTGCTGAACCTCAACAGCGCGGCAGAGGTGAAGAAGGCGTTCAATGAGATCACGGCGCGGGTTAAAAAGCTCAAGAACAAACCGAAGCTCGAGGGCATCCTGATCGCCCAGCAGGTCAACGCCGATCTTGAGCTCGTGGTCGGCGCCTCGCTCGATGCCGAGATGGGGCCGGTGGTGCTGTTCGGCACCGGCGGCGTCGATATCGAATTATTGAAGGACGTCGCACTCGCCGGTGCACCGATCGATGCGGAAGAGGCAAAGCAGCTCATCGCGAAGACAAAAGCCGGCATCAAGCTGAAGGGCTATCGCGGCAAGCCGGCACTGCACGAGGCCTCCGCGGTGAAGGCCCTGGTCGGGCTCTCCAACCTGATCGCCGACGCCGGCAACCGCATCGCCTCGATCGACATCAATCCGTTCCTGATCAACACGAAGCTCGGCATCGCCGTGGATGCGCTGATCGTGCTGAACAACGCCGCTGCGAACAAGGCGGCGGGGCATTGATCGCCTCTCGTCATGCGCGGGCTTGACCCGCGCATCCATCAAGAAATGAGTCTTGCGGGGGAGGATGGATTGCCGCGTCAAGCCCGGCAATGATGGCCGGGTTGTAGGGTGGGCAAGGCGAAGCGTGCCCACCTTTACTTGCACCGACCGTGAATGGTGGGCACGCTGCGCTTTGCCCACCCTACGAAGTCGCATCAAAACGCCGCGCCCCATTGCCGCGCGGTCTGCAAGATCCAATCGCGATACAGCGTCAGTGGCGTCACGCCGGTGATGCCGCCGCAACCGGCGGAATTGTTCGGCCCCGTTGACCAGCTAATGACGCCGACGATCGCCGGGCCCGTTTGCTTGTCCTCGAACACCGGCCCGCCGGAATCGCCGGTGCAGGCGCCAAGCCCGTCGCGCGCGCCCTGACTGAGCGGATCGACCAGGCGGATCTGCAGCGTGCCCGGCTGGCCGGTCGCAATCAGCCCGGCGACGCGGACCATGCCGCCGCTTTTGCCGTCGCCGCGCACGGTGACGCCGATGCCCGCGATGGTGAAGCGGCTGCCGACGACGACCGGAATGTTGGGCGCGCCGAGCGCCGCAGGCGCCTTGCCGGCAGCGGGCGCTGCAAGCTGCAGCAGCGCCACGTCGGCAGTGGCGCGATGGGAGGTCATGGCGTCCATCCTGAACGTGGGATGGATCGCGATGCTCTTGACGTCCTTCAATTGCGGCTGCCGGTCCGGGCCATATTCGACGATCTTGTAGTCCGCGCCGGGCTGCACGCAATGCGCCGCCGTGAGCACCACCTTCGGTGCGATCAGTGCGCCGGTGCAGAAATTGCCGCGCGAGCCGACGATGGTGACGATGGAGCGGCCGACGCCTTCGGCGGACGGAACGCCGCCGCCGACAATGGCGGAGGCCGGCGTGGAAGCAAGCAGCGCGAGCGCTGCTGATATCGCGTGCAAGGCTTTCATGAGCACAGCAATAGCTTGCGTCGCGCGCGTCGCCAAGCCGCCGGTTTCAGGCTGGCTCCCCGGATCGATCCGTGTTAGCCGCTCGTCAACAAACATAACGGCAGGCAGCAGGAAATGATCGAGGCAGTGATCTGGGATTTCGGCGGCGTCTTGACCACCTCGCCGTTCGAGGCGTTCACCCGATTCGAGACCGAGCGCGGCCTGCCCGCCGACATCATCCGCCGCACCAACGCCGCCAACCACCTGGAAAACGCCTGGGCCAAGTTCGAGCGCGCCGAGGTCGACATCGAGACCTTCGATGCGCTGTTCGCCGCCGAATCGCTCGCGCTCGGCGCCGAGGTGCGCGGCCGGGACGTGCTGCCGCTGCTGCAGGGCGACCTGCGCCCGGACATGGTGGAAGCGCTGAAGCGCATCAAGGCCCAATTCAAGACCGGCTGCATCACCAACAACCTGCCGGCGAACGCGATCGGGAGCAGAAGCGGCCGCACGCTCTATGTCGCGGAGGTGATGGCGCTGTTCGATCACGTGATCGAATCCGCCAAGATCGGCCTGCGCAAGCCGGATCCGCGCATTTACAAGCTGATGGTGGAAACGCTGAAGGTCGATCCGAACAATTGCGTCTATCTCGACGATCTCGGCGTCAACCTGAAGCCGGCCCGCGAGATGGGCATGACCACGATCAAGGTCGTGAGCGCGGACCAGGCGATTTCAGAGCTGGAGGCGGCAACCGGACTGGTATTGCGCTAGGCACGGACTCTCCCTCTCCCCGCCCTTCGCGGGGAGAGGGTTGGGGTGAGGGGCTGTCTCCGCGATCACAGTGACAGATGGACTCGCGGAGAGTCCCCCTCACCCGGATCGCATCTGCGATGCGATCCGACCTCTCCCCGCAGGCGGGGCGAGGTGAGTTCGCTCCCCGATCGAGAACAAATATCGCTAGGCGGAAAATGCCGGAACCGGGCCTGCCCTCACGCAAACGAGCCTTGTGCTTTGCGGCCAAGGCAGGCAGAACAATCTGATGCACCAAGGCAAATCCGGAGCTTACATCGGTGGCTGACAATCGGCCTGCGGCCTCGATCGAGGCCGTCGAAAGCGGTCTCGCCGCGCAAGGCTATATCGCGAGCCGGCAAATCGCGACCGCGGTTTATCTGTCGCAAGAGATCGAGAAACCGATCCTGGTCGAAGGCCCCGCGGGCGTCGGCAAGACTGAGCTGGCGAAGGCGATCGCCGCCTGGCGCGGCATGAAGATGATCCGCCTGCAGTGCTACGAGGGGCTCGATGAGGCCAAGGCGCTGTATGAGTGGAAGTATGCAAAACAGCTCCTCTATACGCAGATCTTGAAGGACAAGCTCGGTGAGGTGCTGGGCGGCGCGCAGACGCTGCATCAGGCGCTCGACCAGCTCCACGCCTTCGGCGATGTGTTCTTCTCCAAGGAATTCGTCGAGCCGCGGCCGCTGTTGCAAGCATTGGAGCAGCCGGCGGGCTGCGTGCTGCTGATCGACGAGATCGACAAATCGGACGCCGAGTTCGAGTCGCTGCTCCTCGAAATCCTCAGCGATTTCCAGGTCACCATTCCCGAGCTCGGTACGGTTTCGGCGATCGCGCCGCCGACCGTGATCCTGACCTCCAACAGCGAGCGCGATCTCGGCGACGCCCTGAAGCGGCGCTGCCTGCATCTGCATATCGGTTTCCCCGAACAGAAGCTGGAAGAGCGCATCGTCGAGAGCCGCGTGCCTGGCATCTCGCAGACGCTGCGCCGACAGATGGTCGGCTTCATCCACGAGATCCGCACCCTCGACCTGAAGAAATTGCCGTCGGTGAGCGAGGCCATTGATTGGGCGCGCGTGCTGGTGCTGCTGCAGGCGACCGAGCTCGACCACGAGATCGTCAGGGATACGCTGAACGTCCTGCTCAAATACGAGGCCGACATCGAGGCCGCGAAGCCGCAACTCACCACCTTCATCGCCAAGGCGTCGCGGCAGGGCGTGTTCGGGTAGACGCTATGCGCGAGAACCTGCATCGGTTCCTTCGTGCCGCGCGCGGAGCCGGGGTCCGGGTCTCGCCCGCCGAAAGTATCGATGCGATGCGCGCGGTCTCAAAGGTCGGCTTTGCCGATCGCGGCGTCCTGCGCGACACCTTCCTGCTGACGCTCGCCAAGTCGCAGGACGAGAAGCGCGCGCTCGGCGAATGTTTTGATCTGTTCTTCAGCCAGCCCGAGCCGGCGCAGGATACGGCGGAAGAGAACAAGGCAGACAATTCGGAACAGGCGGATTCCGACGCCGGCTCCGATTCTTCAAGCGAAAGCGGCGGCGGCGAGCAAGCCGAGAATCTAGGCCCCCTCGCGCAGATGCTGCTGTCGCAGGATCGCAACGCGATATCGGCGGCGATCGCCAATGCCTCGGGCGCGGCCTCGCTTTCCAACATCCGATACTTCACCCAGCGCGGCATCTTCTCGGGCCGTATCCTGGACGCCATGGGCATCCAGCGTCTGCGCGACGATCTCGACAATCTGACCGCGACCAACCCGGCGCTGGCCGAACGGCTGCAGGCGGCGCTTGACGGATTGCGCGGCACCGTCCGCGACACGGTCTCGCAGGCGCTGCTGCTCTATGGCCGCGAGGAGACCGAGAACCTGCGCAACGAGATCCTGCGCAATGCGCCGCTCGCCCGGATCGAGCCGCGCCAGGTCGAGCAGATGCGCGCACTGATCCGCCAGATCGCGCGCCGCCTGCGCGAACGCTACTCCAAACCACGCAAGCGCCAGCGCCGCGGCCATCTCGACGTCCGCCGCACGCTGCGGCGAAACGCGGCCTGGGGCGGCGTGCCTTTCCTCACCGCCTGGAAGCGCAAGCACCGCGACCGGCCGAAGATCGTCGCGCTCTGCGACGTCTCCGGCTCGGTCGCGCGGGTGTCCGATTTCTTCCTGCTGTTGATCCACTCGCTGCACGAAGTGGTCGACGACGTCCGCTCTTTTGCCTTCTCCGGCCATCTGATCGAGGTGAGCGACATATTGGAGGAGAAATCGCCTGAGGCGGCGATGGCCGAGATCATGTCCAAGGTCGGCTTCGGCTCCTCCGACTACGGCAATTCGCTTGCCGATTTCGAGAAGGGCTGGATGGACACGATCACGCCGCAGACCACCGTGATCGTGCTCGGCGATGCCCGCAGCAACAATCTCGATCCGCGCGCCGACATCCTGCGCCGCATCGCCGAGCGCTCGAAACGCCTGGTCTGGCTCAACCCCGAGGGACGCATGACCTGGGGCTTCGGCGATTCCGAGATGCCGCGTTACGCGACCTTCTGCAGCGTGGTACGCCAATGCGCCACCGCCCAACAGCTCGAACGCGCGGTGTCCGATATCGTCGCGACGTATCAGTAGATCGGGCCTTGTAGCCCGGATGAAGCGAAGCGCAATCCGGGACCGCTCGTGCCGGCCGGCAAAGACCCCGGATTGCGCTTCGCTCCATCCGGGCTACGGGCTGGCTGCACATGTGAGGCGAAGCCGGAGCAGCCTCACGCGTCGATCGCGTCCTTGATGCGCTTGCGGGTCAGAGGCAGGTTGCGCAGGCGTTTGCCGGTGGCGTGGGCAATGGCGTTGGCGATCGAGGCTGCGGCGGGGCCCTGGCCGGTCTCGCCGCTGCCGAGGAACGGCTGGCCGGGGCGGTTGATGATGTAGACGTCGATGCGGTCAGGCACCGCGTCGAAGCGCAGGATCGGATAGGTCTGCCAATCGATGCTGGTGATCCTGGTGTCGTCGAAGCTCACGCTCTCATACAGCGTCCAGCTCATCGATTGCATGATCGCGCCCTCGATCTGGTTGGTCAGCCCGTCCGGATTGACGACCTGCCCGGAATCGACAGCGGCGACCGCGCGCAACAGCCGCGCGCGCCCGGTCTCGCTGACCACCTCGACTTCGGTTGCGATGGCACAATAGGCCGCAAGGTTCTTGTAACGGGCGAAGGCAAAGCCGTAGCCGCGACCGGCTTGCGGTTTCTGATCCCGCCTCCAGCCAAATTCCTGCGCGGCCTTTTCGATGACATCGCGTCCGCGCCGATCCTCGAGATGCCGCAGGCGAAACTCGACCGGATCGGCGTCGGCGAGCCCCGCAAGCTCGTCCATGAAACTCTCGATCGAGAACACGTTGTGATAGGCGCCGAGCCCGCGCATCGCCGAAATCCGCAGCGGCATCGCCGGAATGAAATGATGCACCACGTGCGCGTTGGCAAAGGTATAGAGCGGGATCGCATTGCGGTCGCCGCCGCCTTCCGGCAATGGCAACGGCTTTGGCGGCGGAACGGCAAAGGCCTGCGCCATGTGCTGCGCGGCGAGCAGCGTGCCGGCGCCACCCGGCCGCATCGAATGGGTGTTGCTCCACACCGCGAAATTCCAGTCGGCGATGCGGCCATCGGCGTCGAGCGAGGCCTTCAGCTTCGTCACCATCGCCGGCCCGAACGGCTCCCAGGCGTGTTCCTGCTCGCGCATCCATTGCACGCGCACGGGCCGGTCCGGCAGCGCACGCGCGATCAAGGCGGCGTCGGCCGCGACATCGTCGGCGCCGTTATGGCCGTAGCAGCCGGAGCCCTCGACATGGATCAGGCGGACGCTCCCAGGCGGCATGCGCAGCATCTCCGCAATCGCCTGGCGGTCGGGGTACACGCCTTGGGTGTGCGTCCAGACCGTCATCGCGCCGCCAACGAAATGCGCCACGGCGCAGGATGGCCCGATCGAGCCGTGCGACTGATAGGGGCGCGTGTAAGTGGCTTCGAGGGTCTTTTGGCCGGAGACGGAGGGATCGCTGCGATTGAGGATCGTGGAATTCTGGGACGGCAGGCTGGTGAGCACATTGAGCAAATCATCCTGCTTCGGCAGGCTCGGGCTTTCCTTCCATTTCGTGACGGCGGCGAGCGCGTTCATCGCCTTGATCGCCTGAAATTCCTTGGCCGCGACGACGGCGAGGAAATTGCCATCGCGCACGACCTTGACGACACTGGGCAGTTTCTCGACGGCCGAGGTATCGCATTCGACGAGCTGCGCGCCATAGCTCGGCGGCCGCACCACGCGCGCATGCACCATGCCGGGCAGTCGCATGTCCTGCACATAGGCCTCACCGCCCGTGACCTTCGCCGGGATGTCCACGCGCGGCACCGGATGGCCCATGATCTTGAAGGTCGCGGGATCCTTCAGTTTCGATTGCGGCTGCGCCTGCACATGGAGCATATCGGCGGCGACCAGTTCACCGTAAGTGATCCGCCTGCCGTCCGGCGCGACCACCGCGCCGTTATCGGTCTTCAAGCTCTCGCCGGCGAGACCGAGCCGCCTCGCCGCCTCCGCGATCAGGAGTTCGCGCACCTGCGCGGCGGCGTTCAGGATCGCGGTGCCGGAATCGTGCATCGAGTGACTGCCTGCGGTATAGCCCTCATTGGCCGTGAGTTGCGTGTCCGCGGTGACGACGTGGATCGTCTCAAAAGGCACGTCGAGCTGTTCGGCGGCGATCTGCTGGAACGCCGTCTTGAATCCCTGCCCCAGCTCGGCCTTGCCGGTGAAGGCGGTGATGCGGCCATCGGCGTCGACGCGGAGCCACGAATCAAGATAGGGCGCGGTCGCGAGGCTGCCCGGACGCGTTGGTCCCGCAGCCGCCGGCGCCCCTTCTTCCGCGAACGCACGGCTTAGCGAGAAGCTGACGATGAGGGCGCCGCCCCCCTGCAGCACGCGGCGTCGGTCGAGGATGACAGGCGCATTCATTGGCCGCTCCTCTCATTTGCGGATGCATCCGCCGTATCCATCAGTCGCGCCGCGCGGTGCACCGCGCGCAGGATCCGCATATGGGTGCCGCAACGGCAAAGATTCGGCTGCAGCTCGGCGCGAATCTGTGCATCGGTCGGCTTTGGATTTCTGAGCAGCAGCGCCTGCGCCCGCATCATCATGCCGGCGATGCAATAGCCGCATTGCGCGGCCTGCTCCTCCATGAAGGCGCGCTGGATCGGCGCCGGCGCGGACACGGTGCCGAGACCTTCCAGCGTCGTCACCTGCTTGCCTTCGAGCAGCACCAGCGGCGTCACGCAGGACAGCACCGCCTTGCCATCGACGATGACGGTGCACGAGCCGCATTGGCCGAGCCCGCAGCCGAACTTGGCCGCATTGAGCTTCAGATCGTCGCGCAGCACGCAGAGCAGCGGCGTATCGGGATCGGCATCGATGTGATTTTCCTGGCCGTTGACCTTCAATGTCATCATGGCTGGTCTCGCTGCGAAGGGTCGGCCGGCGCATTGCGCGGGCCGGCGGACGTCTGGAGAAGCGCGGTCTGGGTGCGGCGCGCATCCGCGACGGTCTTTTCAACGTCGGCCCACGGCTGTTCCTTGCTGAAACGCGCGCGCAGGTAATTGAGGAGCGAAGCGACCTGCGCGTCGGTCATGCTGGCGGCGAACCCCGGCATGATCGGACTGCGTTCGCCCGCCACCGCCGGAACGCCGGCCAAAACGATATTGGCGAGGTTGCGGGCATCGGGGCTCGTGACCGCGGTGCTCAGCGCAAGGTTGACGCCGCCATAGGGCAGCGGCCGGCCGGATTCATGGCAGGCAGCGCAGGCCGCAGCGTAGATCGCCCCACCCGTCGGGTCTCCTTGTGCAGGTGCCGATTCGGCTTGCGCGAGCACAGCAACGCGATCGCGTTCCGGCTTCGCCGCGCCGGAAACGTCGGCCATATAGATGGCGATGGCGCGCACGTCGCTGTCGGGCACCGTGGAAAGGTTGCTCACGACCTCCGCCATCGGCCCGCGTGCGGTGCCATGATCGGGATGCCAGCCGTTGCGCAAATAGGCGTAAAGCGACTCCGCATTCCACGGCGCCGGCGCATGCGCGCGGTCGTTAAGCGCGTAAGCGTGCCAATTGTCAGCCTCGCCCCCGGCAAACAGCGCGCTGACGCGCTCGGCGCCCAGCGCATTGCGCGGCGTGTGACAGGCGCCGCAATGGGCGAGGCCGTCGACCAGATAGGCGCCGCGGTTCCATTCGGCGCCCTTTGCCGGATCCGGCTGGAACGTCTCGCGGCGCAGGAACAGCAGTTTCCACCCCGCGATGATCGGCCGCTGGTCCAGCGGAAAGATGAGTTCGTTCCGCGGCGCCACGGCATGCACCGGCGGCCGTGTCATCAGGAACGCATACAGCGCCCGGTCGTCCTCGTCGGTGACATTGGTGAAGTGGTCATAAGGAAAGGTCGGATAGAGATGCTGGCCCTCGCGGTTGACGCCGGTGCTCATGGCACGGCCGAACGCAGCTTCCGACCATCGGCCGATGCCGGTCTGCGGATCCGGCGTGATGTTGGAGGAAAAGACCACGCCGAACGGGGTCGGCACCGGCAGGCCGCCGGCAAAATCCTGGCCGTCCCGCCGGGTGTGGCAGTTGTTGCAATTGCCGAGCGCGGCGAGTTCGCGGCCGCGCTTGACCACGGCCGGATCGAAGGATGCCGGTGACGGCGGCGCGATCGCGGCAATTGCCCGCCGCCACACGATCGCAAAGGCCGCCGCCGCGCCCACAACCAGCGCGACAGCGACAATGCCTGCGATGATCCGTGGCGATCTCGCCATGCCGGCCATTTGAGTTTGTGGTTGGACCGTGTTTTAACACGGATATCCCGGCATCGTTCGCCGGCGGGGCCCCCGATCACCGCTTCTTGACTGCGTTTGAAACCGACATGGATTCTGTCCTCAACCGAGCGTCCGGCGACATCAGGGATGCGCTTGCCGTGCTCAATTCCGTGTTCGGCCTCACTGCGTTCCGGGGCGCGCAGGAAGAGATCGTCCGGCATGTGACCGATGGCGGCAATTGCCTGGTGCTGATGCCGACCGGCGGCGGCAAATCGCTCTGCTACCAGTTGCCGTCGCTGCTGCGCGAGGGCTGCGGCATCGTGGTCTCGCCGCTGATCGCGCTGATGCGCGACCAGGTCGCGGGCCTCACCGAGGCCGGCGTCAACGCGGCCGTGCTGAACTCGACGCTGTCGCCGCAGGAGGCAGGCGAAGTCGAACGCCGCCTGATCGCAGGCGATCTCGACCTGCTCTATGTCGCGCCGGAGCGGCTGGTGACGCCGCGCTGCCTCGGCCTGCTCGCGCAGGCCAAGATCGCACTGTTTGCGATCGACGAGGCACATTGCGTCTCGCAATGGGGCCATGATTTCCGGCCCGAATATATCGGCCTTTCCGTGATCGCTGAGCGCTTTCCCGACGTGCCGCGGATGGCGCTCACCGCGACCGCCGACGAACTGACGCGCGAGGAGATCGCAGAGCGGCTTTCGCTTGGCGACGCACCGCGCTTCGTCTCGAGCTTCGACCGGCCGAACATCCGCTACGAGATCATCGACAAGGTGAATTCGATGACGCAGTTGAAGGCGTTCATCACCGAGCGCCATGCGGGCGAAGCCGGCGTGGTCTATTGCCTGTCGCGCGCCAAGGTGGAAGACGTCGCGGCCTCGCTCAGCGCGGCCGGCATCCCGGCGCTGCCTTATCACGCCGGGCTGGAGCCCAGCGTGCGCGCACGCAACCAGGATCGCTTCATCAACGAGGACGGCATCGTCATCGTCGCCACGGTTGCTTTCGGCATGGGCATCGACAAGCCGGACGTGCGCTTCGTCGCCCATCTCGATCTGCCCAAGAGCATCGAAGCCTATTACCAGGAGACCGGCCGCGCGGGACGGGACGGCAAGGCATCAAGCGCGTGGATGGCTTATGGCCTCTCCGACATCGTGCAGCAGCGCCGCATGATCGATGAATCCACCGGCTCGGATGCCTATAAGCGCGTCTCGATCGGCAAGCTTGATTCGCTGGTGGCACTGGCGGAAACCGTGGGCTGCCGCAGGCGGCGCCTGCTGGCCTATTTCGGCGAGATGCTGACGGAAGAGAATTGCGGCAATTGCGACAATTGCCTGTCGCCGCCGCGCGTGCGCGACGGCAAGATCCTGGCGCAGAAGATGCTGTCCTGCGTCTATCGCACCGGCCAGCGCTTCGGCGCCATGCACCTGATCGACGTGCTGGTCGGCCGCCTCACCGACCGCGTCAAGCAGTTCGGGCACGACCAGCTCTCGGTATTCGGCGTCGGCCGCGAGCTCAACGAGAAGCAGTGGCGCGCGGTGCTGCGCCAGCTCGTCGCCATGGGGCATCTTTGGGCCGACAGCGAGGCTTTCGGCGCGCTGAAACTGACGGAGAGCGCGCGCGGCGTCCTCAAGGGCGAGACTGAGGTGCTCCTGCGCGAGCAGGCGGAAGGCGCGCGCAACCGCGCCATCCGTTCCAAGTCGCGGCGCGGCGAGCTTGCGCCTGTGGCGGCCGGCCAGGGCAAGGCCGCCAATCCCACGCTTCACGCCGCGCTGCGCGCCTGGCGTTCCGAGGTGGCGCGGCAGCGCAGCGTGCCGGCCTATGTCGTGCTGCACGATTCCACCATCGACGGCATCGCCGCCGTGCGCCCGACGACGCTCGACCAGCTTCGCGGCATCGCCGGGATCGGCGACAAGAAGCTCGAGCATTACGGCGACGAGCTGGTCGCGCTGGTGCGGTCGACCGAAGGGTGAGCGCTCGATCTCTGCATTAGGCGGCGACATTCCCGTTTGCTATGGTGACAGCCATGCACGAATTGGGCCTTCAGGACTTGATCAAGCGGATCGGCGCCGAGCACGTCAGGCGGCGGCTCAACGACGAGACCGAGCATGAGGCGCAACTGTTCGGCCAGGGCACGCTGTTCTTCAACCTGGAGAACTCGTTGCTTGCGCCGGGCGTCATCGCAACGGCGCTGAAAATTGCGGGGCTATACGGCCGTGCGCGGCAGAACGCAGACCGCGTGTGCCTCAGGCGGAACGAGCTTGCCTCGACCGTGTTGCCCAAGAGCTTTGACGGTTTCACCATGCTGCATCTCAGCGACCTGCACGCCGACATGAGCGCCGGCGCCATGCGGCGGCTGCCCGGCATGGTCGCAAACCTCGCCTACGACATTTGCGTCCTGACCGGCGACTATCGCGGCCAGACCTTTGGTCCCTTCGACAAGAGCCTCGACTATCTAGCGCCGGTGATCGCGGCGCTGAAGCCGCCGGTGTACGGCATCCTTGGCAATCACGACACGATCCGAATGACGCCGGCGTTGGAAGCGATGGGAATCCGGATGCTGTTCAACGAGTGCGAGGTGATCCGGCGCGGCGATCAAGCGATCTATCTCGCCGGCGTCGACGATGCGCATTTCTATCGCGCCGACGACATCGGCAAGGCCGCCGCGCCGATTCCCGGCGACGCCTTCTCGATCCTGCTTTCGCATACGCCGGAAGTGTACCGGGCGGCGGCGGCCGCAAGCTTCGACCTGATGCTGAGCGGGCATACCCATGGCGGCCAGCTCTGCCTGCCCGGCGGCATCGCGATCAAGCTGGAAGCAAGGCTGCCGCGTGCCTTCGGCGCCGGCGCCTGGAGTTACGGCAAGATGGCCGGCTACACCTCGGTCGGCGCCGGCACCAGCCTGCTGCCGGTTCGCCTCAACTGCCCGCCGGAGATCACGCTGCACACGCTGCGACGCGTGGCATGACGCGCCATAGGCGGGCGTGCCTGCGTCAACGAGCCGCCTTCTTCGCCCTCGCGCTCTCGCTCGCGGTGCAGGAGATCAGGAGCGTGTAGCCGCGGGCGGCTTTCGCGATCTCGGCGGTTTCCTTGTTCGGGTCACGTTGTGTGGTGACACGATACGCCACCGCGCTGTTGTCGAGGAAATCCTTGAGGGCACCGGTCTTGATGGCGAAGTTGATGTTCTCGGGAATGTTGCCGGTTGCCTGCGCCACCTTGATCGCGTCGAGCTTGCCCGAGACTACGCCGACCAGGGCGCCGGTGAAGTCGAGCAGCGGACCGCCGCTGTTTCCCGGCTGCACCGCGGCGCTGATCTGCAGAAAGCGGGTGTCGTTGAACATGCCGCTCATCGAACTGACGATACCGGTGGTGACGGTGAAATCCGACGTCAGCAGCCCGTGATACGGATAGCCGATCGCAATCACGCCGTCTCCGGTTTGCACCGAATACTCCCGGATGGTCGCGACTTCCTTGAACGGGCTGGGCGCCTGCAGCAGCGCCAGATCGTTGGTTTCGTCGCTCGAGACCAGCCGCAGCTTGATCGGCGCTTCACCGCCGAGATTGCCGTTGATCTCGTCGCAGCCACTGATGACGTGGTTGTTGGTGACGATGTGTCCGTTGCCGCTGACCACAAAGCCGGTGCCGGTCTTGTTGACGGGCTTGGCCTGCTTCGGCGGCGCGCCACTGGGCTGCGCCGGCGCAGCCGTCGACGGTGCGGCGGCCTGCTTCGGCGGTGCGACCGCGAACTCACCGGCATTGGCGAGCCCGTTCTTCCTGACGCTTTCGACGCAAGTGACCAGCGCGGGCAATAGCTGCGCGGTCTGGTTCAGGTTGAACTGGAAGAGCTGGCCCTCGGCGAGCGCGCTCATCGTCCGCGCCTTGCGGAATTGATTGATCAGCGACGAATTGAGCGGCATGTCGACCGCCACGAGCTGTGCCCCAAGCGGCCGCCCATACACGTTGAAGGGCTGCTCGCCGTCGAAGGTCAGCGTCATCGGAAAGGATTCGCCGGCCGTCAACCGCCAGCCCTGATGGGAAAATCCCAGGCGCCAATTGCCGCGGGCGTCGATCAGGACCAGAAAATAGATACCGCTCTGGTAGGAGGCACCGGCGGCGCAATGAGTGAAGTTGCCGCTGTTGTCGTCGGTATAGGCGCCGCCCTGCCAGTTGCCTATCGTGATCGAGCCATACGGCCCGCGCGCATGCGACGACGTCACGGACAAAACAACGCACGCGGCCGCGACGACCGCGCTGATCGCAAATCTCATACTTCACTCCCCAGCCAGGGCCCCACCATAGGAAGCTTCGGAACTCATCCGCAAGCTGCACGCGAACGTCGACTGTCAGGCGGCGCAGCCACGCTTAATGTTCCCATTTTGTTCTTAGTGCAAAATCTCGTCAACCACAAAGTGAGGAGCCGTAGGGTGGGCAAAGGCGCACTTGCGCCGTGCCCACCATCAACACTCCGCTCGAAATGGTGGGCACGCTTCGCTTTGCCCACCCTACGGCTCTCCGTCGCGTCACCCCCGTAGCCCGGATGAAGCGAAGCGCAATCCGGGACAGACCATCCGCGGATGCGGTGCCCCGGGTTGCGCGGAGCCTGTCATCGGGTGCGCATTCGCGCGACCCGTTGGCTCCACCCGGGCTACGGTGACCTCACCCATTTCGGAACGTGTACGCATAACCGTTGATCGCCGGCGCGCCGCCGAGATGGGCGTAGAGCACTTTCGAGCCGGCCGGAAAGAAGCCCTTCTGCACGAGGTCGATCATGCCCTGCATGGATTTGCCCTCGTAGACGGGATCGGTGATCATGCCTTCCAGCCGCGCGCAGAGCCGGATCGCCTCTTTGGTCGCTTCCGACGGCACGCCGTAAGCCGGATAGGCGTAATCTTCGAGCAGCACCACATCGTCTTCGACGATATCACGGCCGAGCTCGACGAGATCGGCAGTGTTCCGCGCAATCGAAAGCACCTGCGCCTTCGTCTGCGCCGGCGTGAAGGAGGCATCGATGCCGATCACGTTTCGCGCGCGGCCGTCGGCGGCGAAGCCGACCAGCATGCCGGCATGGGTCGAGCCGGTCACGGTGCAGACCACGATATAGTCGAAGCTGAAGCCGAGCTCCTTCTCCTGCGCCCGCACCTCCTCGGCGAAGCCGACATAGCCGAGCCCGCCATATTTGTGCACGGAGGCGCCGGCCGGGATCGCATAGGGCTTGCCGCCCTTGGCCTTCACCTCCTCGATCGCCTGCTCCCAGCTCTTGCGGATGCCAATGTCAAAGCCGTCGTCGACCAGGCGCACATCGGCGCCCATCACGCGGCTGAGCAGGATGTTGCCGACGCGGTCATAGACCGCATCCTCGTGCGGCACCCAGCTTTCCTGCACCAGGCGGCACTTCATGCCGATCTTGGCGGCGACGGCCGCAACCATGCGGGTGTGGTTCGACTGCACGCCGCCGATCGACACCAGCGTGTCGGCGTTCGACGCGATCGCATCGGGGATGATGTATTCGAGTTTGCGCAATTTGTTGCCGCCGAAGGCGAGCCCCGAATTGCAGTCCTCGCGCTTGGCAAAGATCTCGACCTTGCCGCCGAGATGTTTCGAAAGCCGCTCCAGCTTCTCGATATGCGTCGGCCCGAAGGTGAGCGGATAGCGCGCGAATTTTTCCGGCATCGTGGTCCCCGTTGATGGCATGGTCTCGATGCGGATTCCTAGCACCGGCTAGCCGAAAGGTGCTCTCTATTTCGATTGGGCACTTTATGCTCTATTACGCCAAACCTGCGCTAGTGCCCCAGTTCTCTCACGAATATGCGCAATAATGAAAGAATCTTCCATGACTGCCGGGCTCGATCGCATCGACCTCAAGATCCTGCGATTGCTGCAGAAGAACGGACGGTTGAGCAACGCCGAACTGGCTGACAAGGCCGGCGTCAGCCCCGCCACCTGTCACCGCCGCACCCAGCGCCTGTTCGAGGAAGGTTTCGTGAGGGAAGTCCGCGCGATTGTCGCCCCGCGCAAGGTGGACAAGGGCGCGCTCGTCATGGTCGGCGTCGTGCTCGACCGCTCCACGCCTGAAAGCTTTGCTTCCTTCGAGCAGGCGATCGCGAAACTCAAATTCGTTCTCGACTGTCACCTCGTCGCCGGCGACTTCGACTACTTCCTGAAGATCCGCGTCGGCGACATGGAAGATTTCAACCGCATCCACGGCGAGCAATTGATCGCGCTGCCGGGCGTCCGGCAGACGCGAACATTCTTCGTGATGAAGGAGGTGGTGGACAATGCACCGCTCGAGTTTTGACCGTCTACGACGTTGGGCTTGGCTGTAGAACTTAAGCCATTCGCTCGAGGCCCTAAGAAATCTACACGTTATGGAACATTCCCAAGAAATATTTGCATGGCGAGTGCCGGTCCGTGGTGCCATGTATTAGACGTTTGATGGAGATTCAGCATGCCTAAGCGTCTCACCTTCGCGATTGGAGACGTCCACGGGTGTTTCGACGAGCTGAGATCGCTGATCCGCTTCTGCAGCAAATGCGCTGAAGATGCCGACCACGACTTTGTGCTGCTGGGCGACTATGTCGACCGAGGTCCGGCGTCGCGGGAGGTGATCGCCTATCTGATGCGCGAGCAGGCCGCCGCGCCGTCCAGATTTCGCTGCCTGCGCGGAAATCACGACGACATGCTTGCGATGGCGGCCAAGCGCGACCGCTCGGACACCGAGCTGATTCAATGGTGGTCGAACGGGGGTGAGGCCACGCTGGCGGCTTACGGCGTCGACGATCCCTGCGATATCCCGCCGGACCATCTCGCCTGGATCAAGGCGCTGCCCCTCTCTTTTCACGACCATGATCGGTTCTTCGTTCATGCCGGCGTGCGCCCGGACGTCCCGCTCGACGCGCAATCCGAGCGCGACATGCTCTGGATCCGGGGACCGTTCCTGTCCTCGGAGGATTGGCACGGCGCGTTCGTGGTCCATGGCCACACGCCGACCGACACCAGCAGGCCGGATCTTCGCAGCAATCGCGTCAATCTCGACACCGGAGCCTGCTTCGGCGGTCCGCTCACTGCGGCAGCTTTCGATCCGCACAACATGCGGCCGCTCTATTTCCTGGCCAGCGACGGCTTGCGGTTCACACTGACGCCGCGTCGCGGCGGTCAGACTTAAGGCAAATCGCCGACAAATTTGGAAGCCGAATCGGCCGCATCTCGCCCGATCGCATGTCACGGCAACTTCACTTGCTTCGTGCCGCCACGCAGGCCACGCTCAAATCTTCTTTTGGATTTTCATCAGAGAGAGGGGCTTTACCGTGCGCCTTCCCATCCTCGATCCGACCGAGCTGACCGACGAGCAGAAGCCGCTCTATGACGACATGCGCAAGGGCATCGAACGCCATTTCAAGGGCTTCGTGAACATGCGCGCCGACGGCGCGCTGCTCGGCCCCTGGAATCCCTGGCTGCGCGAGCCGAGGTTCGGCAAACCGGTGTGGGATCTGGTGAAGGCCGTCGCCTCGAACCCGCTGCTGCCGGCACCGGTGCGCGAGGTCGCGATCCTCGTCACCGGATCGCATTTCCGCTCGGGCTATGAGCTCTATGCCCACGTGCTGGTCGCCGAGGCGCGCGGCCTCTCCGACGAGAAGCTCGCCACCATCGTCGCCGGCCAGCGCCCGCTCGACCTGACGCGGCAGGAGGCGGTCGCCTATGACATGGCCTCGGCGCTGGTGAACGGTGGCGTGCTGCCGGAATTGACCTATCGCGCTGCCCTGCAGGAGTTCGGCGAGCACGGTGCAGCCGAGCTGTCCTATCTCGTCGGCATCTACTGCATGGTCTCCGTCACGCTGAACACGTTCGACGTGCCGGTGCCGGACTAGGACGCGCGCCTGGGCTAAGCCGATGCCTTTGCCGAGCACATTGCAAGCAGCGACTTTGCAACTGGATCATCGGGGAAGGCAGTCAAGATATCTTCGTAGCGGCGGGCGGCTTGATCGAATTCACTTCGCTCGAAATGTAACGAGGCTTCCCATGTCAAATCGCACAGTCTGGTTGCATTGTCCCGCGCCTTGAGCTCCGGATCGTCGCTGGCCCTGATGCCCAGAAGCTCATAGATCATGAACTCCCGCTTGCGACCCTTGACCTGAACCTTTCTGATCGGCCTTGCCACGATTTCCGGCCCGACGGCCTCGACCACGCTGTCGCTGATGCAGATCGTGGTCCCGAAATTCTTGTTGATGCCCTCCAGTCGTGCGGCAACGTTCACCCCATCTCCCATGACCGTGTAGCTGAGCCGCTCGCTTGAACCGACATTGCCGACGAGCACCTCAGCGCAATGCAGCCCGACCCGAAGATGCAATGACGGTCGCCCCTGCTTACTCCAGTCCGCATTGAGCTGTTCCATTCGCCTCGTCGCCCGCATCGCGCCGCAGCAGCCACGCAACACATCGTCGTCGCGATGGACCGGAGCGCCCCAGAACGCCATGATGCCGTCACCGATGAACTTATCGACCGTGCCGGACTCCTCCGCTATCGCCTGCGAGACGACTTCAAAATAGTGCGAAAGTTGCGCGAGTAGATCATTCGGCGCCATTTGCTCCGACAGGGTGGAAAAGTCCTTCAAGTCGGTGAAAAGCACCGTCATGAAACGCTGTTCGACACCGAGCGTCAGCGGGGTTCCCGTCTTGATCAGATTCCTGACTATGCCCATCGGCACGAACGAAGAGAAGGAGCGCAGCGACGTCTCGAACAACTTGACGGCGGCTTGGAGTTCCTTGATCTCCTTGATCTTTGATGGCGTCGCGACCCCGTATGAGAACGTCAGGTCCTCGACTGACCGCAAGTCCCGCGACACGCATTCGATCGGCCGTGACAATCTGCGGGAGAAGAAATAGATCAGCAGCAACTCGATGCCGGTGAGAGCAACGATCAGGGCGACCATCTGCTTGTTCGTTCGCTTGAGGGTTCCGATGAAATCATCGGTCGGCGTCAGGGTGATGACCTCCCATGGTTTGCCGAAACTTCCAGGAACGCGGGCAAATGAGGCGCTGATTTCTTCGCCGCCCTGCGGGGAGCGGAAGAGGAAGTCGTCGCGATTGGTATCGCTCTGTAGCCGATGGGCTTCACGTACGTTGCCGTCGTCAATCGTATCCAGCCTGGCCATTTCCAGGCGGTCGTTCTCCAGTCTCACGCCTTTCTTCGGGTCGGGATAGGCGATGATCGTGCCCTCGGTCGGATTGGCGATCACAGTGGTGCTGTGGGGGCTGGCGCGGTGGCTGGTGAGAAACTGCGACAGCACGTTGAGCGTGATATTTGCGGAAGCACAGCCGACGAACGCATCGTCCTTGACAACAGGCACTCTCAGAATGATGACCGGAAAGCCGGTGTCTGGATTCGGCCGAGGCCCCTCGATGATCAGTGCGCGGCTATCCTTCGCCGCTTGGTAGCCCGCGAGGGTCCTGATGTCCTCGATTGTCGGAAGGTCATAATTCCCTACGACGTGAGGCCACGTATCGTAGAACGTGCGGTGCCGGACCCGTCGCGGTGAGCCGGAGAAGCTGTCGATATAGGCGGAATGCCAGTTCGCTGTCGCTGGTATCTTGGGATCGGAGCGCCGGCGGTCATCGTCGATCCGGGTCACAACGCGATGATAGCCATCCTCCAAGCTGACATAGACCGCGTCGATCTGCGGCGCCGACGTGAGCGCTTTGAAGAGCAACTCGCGGCTCTCCTCCTTCTTGAAGGCCTCGGGATCCTCCGCGGCGAAGGAGGCGAGCAACTCGAGCGTGGCCGCGACCGGATTGATCAGGCTTCGCGCGTCATCCATGCTAGCCCGCCTGGTCTTGGCCACGACGTCGTTCAGCGTCGCATTGATCGTGGCCGAGTTTTGCCAGTAGTTGTAGGCCAGGATGAATATCAGCGCGGGGATGCTGAGGAGGACGAACAATCCCGACATTGCCGCGCTCAGTCGCAGCGCACCGATTGCGCGCGCAATCCGGCGATAAAGGATCCGGCCCAGCAGGATGGCAATGATCACCGCAAGGAAGGCCCACAGTCTCGGATCTCGCATCTGCGATCGCCATGATTCATCGTCAGACGCATAGATCAGCCCGTCCGCGAGTTTCGCTTCACTCAACATGCCGAGATCGACATAAGCGCGAGCGATGGCGTTCCAGCGCGCGGTACTCTGATGACCGATTGCCGTGAGATGCGGCTCGATCAGCAGCTCGGTCCGTGTTGCCTCGAACAGGAGCGCCTTCTGACTTTTTTGCGCGGAGTACTTGCGTCGTATCAGATCGGCGATCTCCTCCTTGTGGGCGAGCGCATAGGCCCACCCCTTCAAGCTTGCCGCGCGAAACGCTGCTGCGCGCTCGGGATGTTCTACAATCTGGCGCCTTGAGGTGCAGAGGTTGTCACCGTAAAAGTCGAACCCGTAGGCGCGCGGCGAGAAGGCCATATAAGGCGTGCCGTACTCTTCGAACAGGTACGGCTCATTGGTGCTGTAGGCAACCATCGCATCGGCCCTGCCGCTGAGCAGATCACGCGGATTCCCGGAGTGGGCGATGCGGGGCAGGTCCGCGTAGCCGACCCCCTCGTGCTTCAGCATCGCCGCGATATCATCGCTGCCGGGGGCATCCATCAAAGCGTGGCCCTTCAACTCGGACACTGCATGGATGCCGGCGCGGTGCAGCACCAGGATGATGGCCGCGGAGTGCTGAAAGATCACGGCGAGGACGACATTGTTGGCGCGTTCGGCGCTATTGACGAGCACGCTGGTCGTGCACACGCCGAAGTCGGCAGCGCCTTTGGCCACTTCGAGGCCCGCATCGATGCCAGGGCCGCCCTCGCGAACCGAGACATCGAGGCCATTGTCGCGATAGAATCCCTGCTCGACCGCGGCGTAATACCCGGCGAACTGGTACTGATGTTTCCACTTCAGTTGCAGCGACACCTGTTCGAGCGCGAGGGCGGGCGTGACCTGACCGAAAACAAGTCCTGCCATGAGGCACAGCGCGAACAACACGTCGCGCCCATGACGCAACATTTGCGGTGCGGACATGTCGAGCCCTGCGCTCATATGTCAGCCTCGCAGGCAATGCCTGCCCTTCAGTCGCGAATTTGCCTCATATAGGCAAGTCTTGAGACAGCAAAGTCTGCATCAAGCCATGCGGCACATCAAGCAAAGCGAGCTGGTGAGGCCGACCCAACACCTTATGGCAGCGCACCAATAATGCGTCAGTGATACTTCTGCTTCTGGGCCCTAAGCCACATTCGAATTGACGCCAGAAATGCCTGCCTCGCGCATGGCGGCTGCAATCAGCGACTCGAACCGAGTAGCGCCACACTTGTAACTCTCACCGTTCGATTTCCGCTGCCAAGCCTGCGGCGAATGGAAACGCGCCTCGCGCCACGAGGCGCCCGAATTCGCCCAAATCCAGGAGGTTTCAGGAGCCATGAACACATCGACAGAAAGCGGACGGAAAGGCGGCCAGTCGGCCATGCACATACCACCGGTCGTGTTGCCGCACGAGTGGGAAGCGGCGCGCAAGCAGTTGCTTGTAAAGGAGAAGGCGCAGACGCGCGCCCGTGACGCGCTCGCCGCCCGAGCGCCGGCGCATGCCGTGGATGGCCGTGGAAAAGGCGTATGCGTTCGAGGGGCCCGCGGGCAAGGCCACTCTGCTCGACCTGTTCGGCGGCCGGCGTCAGCGCATCGTCTATCGCGCCTTCTTCGAGCAGGGCGTGTTCGGCTGGCCCGACCACGCCTGCCGGGGCTGCTCCATGGTGGCCGACCAGGTTGCCCACCTCGCCCATCTGACCGCCCGTGATACCACTCTCGTCTTTGTCTCACGCGCGCCGCAGGCAAACACCGCGACCGCGGGCCCGTCTTCAACATAGCCGTTCGACAGATAAAATCGGCGGGCGGTCTCGGTGCTGACAACTTGCACCGATCGTTGCCTCGTTCAGCGGCTCGCGCCTCCAGTGCGCGCAACAGGGCGCGGCTAACTCCCCGAAACCGTGCATCAGGCGATACGTAGTTAAGGCGATCCTTCCCACATCGGTTACTGAACCGACCGCGAGAATGTCGCCATGTTCGATGGCCACCAGCAATGAATTGTCGGCTTGCTTGACCCAAGCGCAGAAGTTCTCGCGGGTCTTGTTGCTCAACCATCCCGCCAGGATGGAGGGGTCATTTCGATGGTCAGCTTCGCAAAGCTCCGCTATCGACCACTTCAACACGATACAGCCGGCAATCGCGTCCTCTGGCAAGGCGTCTCGTATTTGCATTCGGCAACTTTGGCATTGAGCCAACACCCCGGCAATAGGTTGCCACTGGCCCGCTTCGGACCGCGCGGTCCAAGTCCCCTTCCGCCACGTGTTGGCCGCTCGCCTACAACTGCAACCTTTTTTGGGAGACTGAAATCGTGCAGTAGCGGGAGACAGTTTGAATGCGCCCTATCGACCAACGCAAGCCGTGGGCGCGGGCATCGCTTCTCGGTGAGCGCGCAAGCACTCGTAAGCCAGGGACCACACATGGCGCTATCAAACGTAGAGAGTGAATCGCTGGAGACGACGCCGGGATATCGGTTCAAGATCCAGAGCTCCTCCAGTAACATAAAAGTTGTTCTTGCAGCTCTCCTTGGTCTTTCCCTCCCTTTCAACGCGTCGGCGCAGAGCGTCACCAACGCGACGCTCGACCGCATCAAGGCGAGTACCTCGGCGGTCGACAGCAACTTTATCAAGGCAAACGCGACAACATCCAAGGATTGGCCAACCATCGGCCTGGACTACGCGGAAACGCGGTTCAGCAAGCTCGATCAGATCAACACCGACAACGTGAAGAACCTTGGCTTGGTCTGGAGCTACAATCTCGAATCGTCGCGGGGCATCGAAGCAACGCCCGTCGTAGTCGACGGCATCATGTATCAGTCAGCGTCTTGGAGCGTGGTCCATGCCATTGACGCGCGGACCGGGAAAAAACTCTGGTCGTTCGATCCAGGTGTCGACCGGTCAAAGGGCTATAGGGGCTGCTGCGACGTGGTCAACCGTGGCGTCGCCATTTACAAGGGCAAGGTATTCGTGGGGGCCTATGACGGGCGCCTGTTCGCGCTCGATGCCGCGACCGGCGCGAAGGTCTGGGAAAAGGACACGCTGATCGACCACGAGCACTCCTACACCATCACGGGCGCTCCACGCGCGTTCAACGGCAAAGTCGTGATCGGCCAAAGCGGCGCCGAGTACGGTGCGCGCGGCTATGTCACGGCGTACGACACCGAGACGGGTAATCAACTCTGGCGCTGGTTCACTGTGCCCGGGGATCCATCGAAGCCGTTTGAGGACGCTTCGATGGAAGCCGCGGCCAAGACGTGGGACCCGGCAGGCAAATACTGGCTCAATGGTGGCGGCGGCACTCCGTGGGACACGATCACGTTCGATCCCGACCTGAACATGGTCTATGTCGGCACTGGAAACGGCGGTCCCTGGAATCGCAAAATCCGTAGTCCGTCGGGCGGCGACAATCTCTACCTCGCCTCGCTTGTCGCGCTCAACGCCGACACAGGCCAATATATCTGGCATTACCAGGAGACGCCCGGCGACAATTGGGACTACACGTCAACCCAGCCGATGATCCTCGCTGACATTGTGATCGACGGCGTACTGCGTAAGGTGATCTTGCACGCGCCGAAGAATGGTTTCTTCTTCGTCGTCGATCGTACCAACGGCAAGTTTATCTCGGCGAAGAACTTCGTCGATGTGAATTGGGCGACGGGATACGACGCCAACGGGCGGCCCATCGAGCTACCGGCTGCGCGCGGTGACGATCCATACGACTCCATTCCCGGGCCAGACGGAGCTCACAATTGGCACCCAATGTCGTTCAATCCCCAGACCGGCCTCGTCTACATTCCAGCGCAGCACCTACCGCTTAGTCTGACGCCGGAAAAGTCATTTGTGCAGAATGCAGCTACGCCGGGAAAGCTTGGCTCCATATTGGGTGGGAATGTCGGCGTCGTTTTCAACAGCACGCCTCCGAAGTCGTCTGCATTTGGACGACTGCTCGCTTGGGATCCGGTGCATCAAAGGGAAGTCTGGCGAGTCGAGCACGTGTCGCCGTGGAACGGCGGTACGCTGACCACCGCGGGCAACCTGGTTTTCCAGGGGACAGCGGATGGCCGCTTCGTCGCCTATGACGCAGCAACGGGAACCAAGCTGTGGGAAACTCCGACCGGCACCGGCGTGGTCGCGGCTGCCGCAACTTACATGATCGATAACACACAGTATGTTTCGATTGCGGTCGGCTGGGGCGGCGTTTTCGGCATTGCTCACCGAGTGACCGAGTACCAGAACCCGGGAACGGTCTATACATTTGCGCTGGGCGGCAAGGCGAAGCTGCCGGAGTTCGTGAAGTATCAGACCGAGGGTCTCCTGCAGGGAGTGAAGTACGATCCGAAGGATGTGAAGGAAGGCGGTGACATCTATGTCGCGGCCTGTGCAGGCTGCCATGGTGTGCCTGGTGTCGACCGCGGCGGCAACATAAGAAATCTCGGCTACGTTCGCGCCGAAGAGATCGCCAATCTGAAGGACATCGTCTTCCACGGCCCGTTCCGCGACAAAGGCATGCCTGATTTCACCGGCAAGCTGACGGAAGCGGACGTTGTGAAAATCCAGGCCTTCATACAGGGTACTGCGGACACCGTCAGGCCGAAGCGCAATTAACTGAGCTGAATAACGCTCAAGCCATGGTGCGTCCGCTGTCAGCTCGAACCAAATAGCGCCACACTTGTTACTCCCACCGTTCGATCTCCGGTGCCAAGCTGGCTCATGACCAACGACGAGCCATGAGCGGCGAATGGAAACGCGCCTCGCGCCACGAGGCGCGCGAATTCGGCCAAATCCAGGAGGTTTCAGGAGCCATGAACACATCGACAGAGTACGGACGGAAAGGCGGCCAGCCCGCCATGCAGGCACCACCGGTCGTATCGCCGCAGGAGTGGGAAGCGGCCCGCCAGCAGTTGCTCGCGAAGGAGAAAGCACAGACCCGCGCCCGTGACGCGCTCGCCGCCGAGCGCCGGCGCATGCCGTGGATGGCCGTGGAAAAGGCGTATGCGTTCCAGGGGCCCGCGGGCAAGGCCAGCCTGCTCGACCTGTTCGACGGCCGGCGTCAGCTCATCGTCTATCGCGCCTTCTTCGAGCCAGGCGTGTTCGGCTGGCCCGACCACGCCTGCCGGGGCTGCTCCATGGTGGCCGACCAGGTCGCCCACCTCGCCCACCTGAACGCCCGTGACACCACCCTCGTCTTTGTCTCACGCGCGCCGCAGGCGGACATCACGCGGCTGAAGGCGCGGATGGGATGGCAGATGCCATGGTTCACCATCACGGACAGCTTCGACGCCGACTTCGGCGTGAACGAGTGGCACGGCACCAACGTGTTCTACCGCGACGATGACCGCGTGTTCCGCACCTACTTCATCAACAACCGCGGCGACGAGCAGATGGGAGGCACCTGGAACTACCTCGACATCACGCCGCTGGGCCGGCAGGAGGTCTGGGAGGACTCGCCCGAAGGCTATCCCCAGACCCCCACCTACAAGTGGTGGAACTGGCACGACAACTACGTCGCCGACGGCGCGCCCGACAAGAAGTGGGTCGAAGTGTCCGATGCCGGAGAGAAGGCATTCCGGAACACGGACGCCGGCACGAAGCCATGAGCCGGGCCTATACCAGTCACTGAGCCCTGCGCGGGGCAGGCGGCGCAGCGGCCGGCCGCAGCTCCATGTTCGAGACGCCCGCGGCAATGTTCAGGCCGGTCTGCGCCTGCACGGACACCGGCTGCAAGGTGACCGTGCGGTCCGAGCCTCCGACCAGGACGTTGGCGCCCACGCCGGCGCCAACTGTGCCGCCGGCGGTCGCACCCACATAGGTTCCCGCCAACGCGCCGCGGCGCAGTGTTGTCGGCGCAAAAACCGCCCATGTCAGTTGGCCGCCGGACGTGGCGCCAATGTCGATTCCGAGCGTGCTGACGGTGCCATCATAAGGCTCGCGTGCCCTGCCCTTCGCCGACGTAAGGATGCAGCTCAGTTGCCGCTGCCCCCCGACGATCATTCCAACCCCAGGCGATATGCTGCAGGTGAGCGTGCCGACCTTCGTTCGCCCGGCCTCCTGAGCCGTGGCCGGGACGATGCCGAGCGCGAGCCCCAGGACGCATGCGGTTGCGAAACCGTTCAGCATTGTTCTGTTCAGCGTTGCTTTGTTCATAAGCGGCCTTCCATTGACGCATTCCGATGGCCCTCAACGCGGCCAATATCGGGATGTTCCCGCTCCGCGCAAAGTCGAGATGCAAGTGCGTTCGGAAATCGCTGCGTGAGACATCGCAGCCGTGATTGACTTCATTTGCTTGCCCGCGACTGCAAGCTCACGATGAACAGGTGTTCATGAGCGTGACCAAATGGTCACGGAAGTTTCGTTGAATGGCCTTGCCGATCGCCTACGTTTCTTTCGAAACGGGAGGACTTTCCATGAAGCAGTCGCAGCATCTTTTGGATAACGCGGTGATCTGTTCAAAGCTTGCAAAGCGCACAACTGACAAACAGACGAAAACTTACTTCAAGCGCTTGGAAGATTCCTGGAGGGCCTTGGCGCGCGAGCAAGACTGGCTCGATGGAGAAATCACTCCGGTCGAAATATCCAGGCTTGGCCGCCGGACCGGCGTCGCGCAGTCCCTGTCGTGACGCTGAACGGACCGAATCGGCTCCTTGGTCGGCGAGATAGTCATGACCGTCTCGTCGACCAAACCGACGCGAATACCCACTTCCGATATTCGACGGACACATCGCGCGGCTTGGGGCGCTCCATCTGTTGCAGGATCGGGCCCGCCCTCGCAGCGGGCTGCATTTACTCGGTGCTCTCGCCTTGCAGCTCCGCCTTGAAGCCATCGGTGTTTTCGAAATTCACCTTCACTTTGTCGCCGTCGAAGGTCAGCGCCCAGGTCTGGATTTCGCCATGGCCCAGGATCCGGCGCTCCATCACAAACGTATCTTCGCTGGTCCAGCGTCCTCTTGCGGCATTGATCCCATACTGCGCCGGAGGGCTCTTGCGATAGAATCCATCCAGGCCGACCAATCCTGTAAACCGGCCGTTTCCCTTGTCGGTATAGGTCGTGATGACCCATGAGGAATCCGACTCGTAGAAATTCAGCGTGAAGCTTTTCAACCGCAGCCTGTTGTCGAAGAAATGATACACCTTTCCCGAAACCGCCTTGGCCAGCTCTGGCGTGCCGCCGATGGCGTATGGTTTGTCCGTCGCGGCTCGACGTATCGCTTCAGTCAACAACGCCTTGGCGATGGGATCCTCGGGCAGCGGCTTATCGGATTTGACCGCGTTTGAAATGTCGTCGATCAGCCCGGAGGCCGAATAGAATTCGGTGTCCCGCAGGGCTCCGGTCATAACGACGATAACATCGAGCCTCGGTATGATGAGGATCAATTGCGAATGCCGGCCGCGCGCCATGTAGGCGCCCTTTTCGGGATACGACCACCACAGGTTTCCGTAGCGGAATCCAAACGTCGCGGCCACGGGCCCGGACTTCGCCCTCTCGACCCATGAAGCCGGGATAAGCTGTTTTCCTTCCCACTGCCCGTTGTGAAGATACAGGTATCCGATCCTGGCCATATCGTGAGGCGCGAGATACAGGCCCGCTTCGCCGTCCGACACACCCTGCGCATCCACATTTCCCCATCGGGCGCTGTGGATGCCAAGCGGTTCGAACAGCTCCTTCTTTGCAAAATCAAGGGCGCTCTGCCCGGACTTCCTGTTGATGAGCGCGGACAGCAGATACGGGTTGCCACCATTGTAGTTGAAACTGGCGCCGGGCGCGCCAGCCATCGGCTGGTTCAGCACGAAGGCTGTCCGATCGGGGCTCTCGTACATCTTCATGATTGTCTCGCCGGGGCGATAGGCCTTCTCCAGCCATTCGATGCCCGATGTCATGTCGAGAAGGCTTTGCACCGTCATCGCCTTTTTCCGGTCATCGACGTCCTGGATTTGCTTGTCTGAAAACAGATCGATGACCGGGTGATCAACGCTATCAAGGTCGCCCTTTTGCAGCTCAATAGCGGTCAGCGTGCCGACGACGCTCTTGGTCACTGATCTCAAATCGTGGCTGACCCCGGCGATGTACGGAGCGTAGTAGACATCAGCTACGATCTTTCCGTGGCGAATGATCATCAGGCTGTCCTGCTGATAACTGCCGACGTGCTCTATCAGCCGGACAAGACTCGCCGAGTCCATCCCCTGTTCTTCGGGGCTCGACGTCTGCCAGGATTTTGTCGGCCAGAGGACTTCCCGGGGACCTTCATCGTCAGTTGCCGCAGCGGGCCGGTTGAATGCGCCAAAGGACTGCAAGCTCGCGACTAACGCGACAAGCGTCAGCATTTTGAAACGCATTGGACCCTCCCGGTTCACGCCTGTCGCCGAACTCTGCTTTTATCAATCATAGATTGAAATCCGGGTGAGATCGAGCCCGAATGAACGCAGGCTTGGCTCTTAGCAACCAACCTTCGAATTGACGACGGAAATGGCTTAGGGATTATCAATTTCGAGCCTCGTAGCCCGGGTGGAGCGCCAGCGTAACCCGGGTGTTTGCATCAGCGTGTGCAAGTGGCCCCGGGTTACGCTGCGCTTCACCCGGGCTACGATATTACGATACTACCCGTCTCCATTCACGGCAGAATGTCGCGAGTGTGCCCGCAAGCATATTCCTAGCGGGCGCGCGATGCCGTAAGCTGGCTTAGCCAACCCTCGCCCGCGGAGTCCTGATCGCAAGTCCCAACGCAAGCTGCCACCCTCGCTCCGCGCGTCCGAGCCGTTGGCGCAAGCCGACATAACCCGGAGGAAGTCATGACGATGAGACCGGACCCCACGTTCCATGCGTCGCCAAAGCTTGCCATGGAAGCGCCGCCGGAGGATTTTGCCTACACGCTGCTGCTCAGTCCCGATTTCTCGAAGCCCGACGCGCTCGCGGTGATCGACGTCAAGCCGGGCTCAAAGACCTACAGCCAGATCGTCCATACCGTGACGATGCCGAACAAGGGCGATGAATTCCATCATTTCGGCTGGAACGCCTGCTCCTCCGCGCTGTCGCCGCTCACGGGACACGCCTTTGTCGAACGCCGCTATCTCATCATCCCGGGACTACGGTCCTCGCGGATCTATATCGTCGATACGAAGCCAGATCCGACGAAGGCGAAGCTGCACAAGATCATCGAGCCCGAGGAAGTGTTCGACAAGACCGGCTACTCGCGGCCGCACACGATCCATTGCGGGCCGGACGGCATTTATGTCTCGACGCTCGGCGGTAGCGGCAAGGATGGCACCAAGGGGCCTCCCGGCATCTTCATCATGGACTGCGAGAGCTTCGACGTGCTCGGGCGCTGGGAGATCGATCGCGGTCCGCAGACGCTGCATTATGACTTCTGGTGGAATCTGCCGCGCGACTACATGGTGAGCAGCGAGTGGGGGCTGCCGCCACAATTCGAGAACGGCATCGTCCCGGAAGATCTGCTGTCGAACAAGTACGGCCACAGGCTGCATTTCTGGGACCTTCGCGCCCGCCGCAACGTGCAGACCATCGATCTCGGCGCCAACCACCAGATGGCGCTTGAGGTACGTCCTGCGCATGATCCGGTCAGGGAATATGGCTTCGCCGGCGTCGTCGTCGACACCACCAATCTCGAAGGCTCGATCTGGACCTGGTGGCGCGAGGGCGGCAAGTTCCATATCGAGAAGACGGCGACGATCCCGGCCGAGCCCGCGGCGAAGGAAAAACTGCCGCCGCTGTTGCAGGGCTTTGGCGCGGTGCCGCCGCTGGTGACCGATATCGATCTGTCGATGGACGATCGCTTTCTCTACGTCGCCTGCTGGGGCACCGGCGAGATGCGCCAATACGACGTCAGCGATCCCAGGAAGCCGAAGCTTGCCGGCTCCGTGCATGTCGGCGGCATCGCGCGCCGCACGCCTCATCCCAACGGAAAAGCCTTCGCCGGCGGTCCGCAGATGGTCGAGATCAGCCGCGACGGCAAGCGGGTGTACTGGACCAACTCGCTCTACTCGAGCTGGGATGACCAGTTCTATCCCGACGGCGTGCCGGGCGCGAAGGTGATGGCCAATGTCGGGCCGCAGGGCGGACTGGAGCTCGCCCGCGATTACTTCGTGAGCTTCCCCGATGGCTACCGCGCGCATCAGATCCGCCTTGAAGGCGGCGACTGCTCGACGGACTCCTTCTGCTATCCGTCGGTCTGGAATTGAGCGAAGCAGGTTCGCCCATCCTCTGGCTCTGGCTTGGCATCGTCGCGAGCGGCCTCTATCACGGGATCAATCCCGGCATGGGCTGGCCGCTCGCGGTCGCCGCGGGCCTGATGGAGAAATCCCCGCGCGCACTCGTCAGTGCGCTGTTGCCGCTGTCGGTCGGTCACCTCTTGGCGATGCTGCTGGTGCTGCTGCCGTTCGCGCTCCTGATCGCGCTGGTCGAGTGGCAGCGCCCGATCCAGGCCGGCGCCAGCCTGCTCGTCATCGCCTTCGGCGTCGCGCGACTGCTCAGGCCTCGCCATCCCCGCGCGCTAGCACGGATACCGCCGACGCAACTCGGCCTGTGGTCGTTCGCGGTCGCAATCGCTCATGGCGCCGGGCTGATGATCGTGCCGCTTTATCTCGGGCTCTGCCTGCCCTCCGGCATCCATGATGGCCATGAGGCGGCGGCAGGCGTCGTCAACCAGAACCTCGCGATGGCGCTGCTGGTCGCCCTGGTCCACACCGCAGCCATGATCAGCGCCGGCGGATGCCTGGCGTGGCTGGTGTATCGTTATCTCGGCGTGAGGTACGTGGCGAAGAGCTGGTTCAATCTGGAGACGGTCTGGGCGGTGAGCCTGGTCCTGGTGGGGGCTATCGCGCTCGCGATCAATCTGGCGGATTGGCACTGAGGAAGCGCCGATTAGGTCAGCCCGGCTGACCAATCCGCAACGCTACTTAACGCTACTTGAAGGCTACTTGATGGACCGAACAGATGGGAGCACTGTTCCCGCCATGCTGCGCCTCGCGCCATCAAGCGATTCGGCCAAACGGATGAACATCATGAGCGCCACGTCGATAAGCCGAATGGTCGTGCCGATGCTGGCATTTGCCATTGCCGGCGTCGTCGCGCTGTTCTTCCTCATTCCTCCCGCGCGGCAAACGCCACCGGTCGACACCAGCTCTGCCACGACTTCTGCGCCTGCAGCGCAGGATTCGGCATCGGGCAAGCGCGATCAGGCACCATCGGCTCTGTCGGCCCTGCAATCGGAGGCTGCGAACCTCGCAACGGCGCTTACCGGCCTGCCTCCCGCGCCGGGTAGCAGCGAGGGCACGCCGGAGTTCGACGTCGTCCGCATCGAACCAACAGGCGAAGCCGTGATCGCGGGCCGCGCGACGCCGGGTGCGACGGTGGAGCTGCTCCGCAACGGCGAACTGCACGATCGCATCGTCGCCGATCAATCGGGACAATTCGCAATGATCCCGCGCCCGCTGCCGCCGGGGAATTACGATCTAACCCTGCGCGTCAAGCAGCCCGACGGCAAGGAGACCGCGTCCAAGCAGAGCGTCGCGGTGGCGCTCGAGCCCGCCGGGAAGGAGCAGCCGATCGTGGCGCTGATAGCGCCGGATAAACCTGTGAAGGTCCTCTCGCAGGATCCCGCCCCGACGCCGGGAGCGGAGCGCGCGATCGTCGTGGAAGCGGTCGAGACCGAGCCGGGCGGAAAGCTCCGTGTCAGCGGTCGCACACACCCCGGCGCCGCGGTGAGGCTCTATCTCAACGACAGCTTTGTCACCGCCGTGACGTCGGACGACAACGGACGTCTCTCGGTCGCGATCAATGCCGGCGTAGCGGCGGGCAATTACCGGATCAGGCTGGACGAGGTGGAGGCTGCTTCCGGCGCCGTCCGCGCGCGTGCCGAGGTGCCGTTCAACGTTCCGGGCACGCTGACGACCGCCTCCTTGCCGGCGCAGGCCAAGCCCTCGGAAGCCGCCGCGACCAAGCTGGCCGCTGCCCAGACGACCGCTCCGTCCGACAAGGGCTCACCCTCCGCCGTGGTGGTGCAGAAGATCACGACCGCCACCGTCTCCCGCGGTGACAGCCTCTGGCGCATCAGCCAGCGCGCGTTCGGCGCAGGGCAGCGCTATGCTGTCATCTACCGGGCGAACAAGGAGCAGATCCGCAATCCCAACCGGATCTATCCCGGCCAGATCTTCGTCGTGCCGACGCACTGAAACCGATCGAGCATGATCCGATTGGACGGAATCGGATCATGCTCTAGCGATGAAAAGCGGACCGAAGGCCGTCGGACACGCGCTGAACTAGCACCGTCCCCGCATCGAGCACGCCTGCGACCAACAGCAGCCCGTGAATCATCCCTGGCCAGCAATAGTGGTCGATCGGAACCCCGGCGTCGCGGAGCCTGGCGGCGTACGCGTTTCCCTCGTCACGCAACGGATCGAATTCGGCAGTGATGATCAATGCCGGCGCCAACCCCGCGAGATCAGTCGCGTAGGCAGGTGAAACCCGTGGATCGGTGCGATCGATGCCTGGCGGGAGATAAGCATCATACCAATCGAGCATATCGTCTCGCCGCAATCCGCACGTGCCGGTCCCAAGTTCTTGCCAGGATTTGCTCGATACCGTCGTATCCAGGTTGGGATAGAGCAGAACCTGCATGCTCAAGGGCAACCCTTCGGTTCTTGCCTTCTGTGCGACCCATGCCGCGAGCAATCCACCCGCACTGTCGCCTCCCACTGCGATGCGTCGCGGATCGACATTGATTTCAGTTGTACGGCTCAACCACTGTAGCGCAGCCCAGACATCCTCATTCGCCGCCGGGTAGGGATGCTCCGGAGCTAACCGGTAGGCCACCGACACGACCAGGCAAGCGGCGCGGTTTGCCAGCGCAGCAAGAGCGGTATCGTAGTTGTCCAGACTTCCAGCGACAAAGCCGCCGCCGTGACAGTACAGCAGCGCTGGCGCAGGAAGCGCGAGTTCTCGCTGGGGTATATAGACACGTGTCATCAGCTTACCGGGAGCACCGGGAATGAAAGCTTCCCTCATCCCGATTGGCTCGGGCGGGAACCCGAGTTGAGCGATGCTGGTCATTCTCGTGCGCACAGCGGCGATCTTTTCGTCAGCGGAAAGGGTCGTCCCCAATGTTAGCGTCCCAGCGGCGTGCAATTTCGCCAGAAGCTCCGCGACTTGTGGATCGAGAGTGGCATGCGTATTACCGTTCACTCGCGCTTCCTTCATATGGTGGTGAATGCTCCGCGCGGTACGCCACGCAGTGAGGCGACGATAATCCAAGGCTCAAAGGATTGTGCGCGAAAAAGCGTTACCGCTGTAGCGCGTTCCGGATCATGATCCGATCAATCGGATCATGATTTCATCGCTTTGCCCGCGCATGATCTCCGCGCTAACGCTTCGGACTTCTCGCTAGAGCATGATCCGGAACAGTGGAGACCGGTTTTCCCTCGCGACAAACGCGAAGCGTTTGCGCGGAGATCATGCTCAAACAAAGAGCTAGAGCGGGATGACGCTTCGAAGAAAAGTCATCACCTCTAGGCGAAACCGGTTTCCACTTTTCCGGAGCATGCTTGTCGTGCCGGGAAAGTGGCGCGGCTCATTGGCTCGATGACTTCAGGAAGGCAATTATCTTCGCCTTGTCCTCGGCAGAACGGACTCCAGTATAGGGCGTCATGCCGTTGCCCGGCACCAGGGCATCCGGATTTTCGATGAAGCGTCCGAGCTTGTCTTCGTCCCACACGAAATCAGCAGATTGCATCGCCTCGGAATAGCGATAGTTCGGCAATGAGCCGGCCTTGCGGCCGACGATGTTGTGCAGATGCGGACCGAAGCGATTGTCACCCTCTTTCGTGGTGTGGCAGGTCCGGCAGGAATTGTTGAACAATTGCTGTCCCGATGCGTCCGCGCCCTGCGCCATCGGTTGCCCGGAAGCAAATGACGCGAGTAGCAACGTCGTCCCGCCGAGCGATGATGAACTGCCGCTTCATTCGTGTGACCTCGCGGTGAGACAATGGCGCCACCATCACCGGGATGGTCTGCCGTCAACGCCCGAACGCTCCGACAGGTCCGCGCCACCGTTGCTCAACAGAGACCCGCGTCGGCGCAACGTGAGAGCCGGCTCTTTCTCACAACAAGGGCAAGCATTTGCGCAGAACTCATGTGCGAGCGAAAGGCAGCGCGTGCTGACGATATGAGAGGACGTCCGTGCGCTCACGCCTTGATATCGACGGCAACAGCGTCGCGTTCGACCTTGTTCTTGGCCGCGAAAACGTCAAGGACGGCTTCGTTGATGATACGAGGCGGGGCCTTTTCCATCTGATGGGCGAGAAGCTGAACCCTCGCCTTCGTCACTTCGACAGGTACGGGGTAGATGAGCATGCTGCACCTCCACCGCAAAAGCTGCGCTTGCAGGTGTTTACGGATTGTAAATGGATGAGGTTAACGCGTCGCAGGCTCGCCGATTCGTTCGCATTGTAATGACGCGTTGAGGGGAGCCTTCACCAAACGTAGGATGGCGGGACCAGGCACGCCGCCGAATGCGCATCGAGGACGTCCGACGCCAAAGGACAAGCTCATTCAGCCGGCCATGCACACATGCCGTTCGTCCGCAGTTCCCACCCAGGAAGGTGCACCTCATGAAGATCGTCGACCTCAGCCGCGAGCTCTATCATCGTACACCGAGCTATCCTGGCCATCCGCCGATCATACACGGCATGTGGAAGAACCATGAAGAAGCCTTGGCAGAGTCCGGAAATGTGTACGGACTGTCGTCGATGTTCATCTCGATGGCCGATCATGGCGGAACCCATATTGATGCACCGCGGCATTTCGGGCCACGAGGCATATCGATCGACCAGTACCCGCTGGAAAAATGCATCGTGCCGGGCATCTGCCTCGACCTGCGGCACATCGCGCCGCGCGCCGAAATCTCGCCCGCTGATCTTCAAACCGCCGTAAAGCAGTCCGGCGTCGGCGTGCCGAAAGGCGGCACGGTGCTGCTATGCACGGGTCATCACGAACGTACCTTTCCGCGCAGGGCCTATTCGACCGACAATCCCGGCGTGAACGTAGCCGCCACGGAGTGGCTCGCCAGCCAAGGCATCATGCATTTCGGCATCGATTCGATGCGGCCAGGACCTGACAGCGACGTCAATCTGCTGGTGCACAAGGCGTGTCTCGATCTGGACATCACCCACATCGAAAGCCTCTGCAATCTCGAAGCGCTGCTGGGCAAGGGACAATTCACCTTCATCGGCCTGCCGATGAAGTGGCGCGAAGGCACGGCGTCGCCGATCCGCGCGGTCGCGGTGTTCGACATGTAGGGCGTTGAAGAAAAGTCATCCCGCTTTAGGGACAGAACAGGAAAAAGAAAAATGCAGGAGAGGAAACACAAGAACCGGTCGCGCCGGGAGATCCTGCACGCCGGCGGAACGTTCATCGGTCTGGTAACAGGCGCAAGCCTCAGGCCAGGACCGGCCGCCGCAGGAAGCTATCCCGATCGCCCGATCAAGATCATCGTGCCATTCGCGCCGGCGGGGCCGACCGACATCATCGCACGCGTCCTCGCGACCCATCTCGGCCAGGCAATCGGCGGAACGGCGGTGATCGAGAACCGTCCCGGCGCGGGCGGCAATATCGGCATCGGGATTGCCGCGCATGCAGACGCTGACGGCTACACGCTGCTCGTCACCTCGAGCGCCTATGTCGTCAATCCCGGACTTTATGCCAAGATCCCATATGATCCGTACAAGGATTTTGCGCCCATCGCCGAACTCGGTACCTCGCCGAACGTGATTCTGGTATCCCCCGATCTCGGCGTGAATTCGATCGCCGATCTCGTCTCGCGTGCCAAGGCCGATCCGAACGAACTGAACTATGCGAGTCCCGGCGTCGGAACGACACCGGGACTGTCAGGCGAACTCTTCAAGATCGTCTGCGGGGCCAATATGACTCATGTGCCGTTCTCGGGCGCGGGGCCTGCGATCCAGGCGATCCTTGCCGGAACCACACAGGTCGCTTTTGCGGCGCTGCCACCGGCGCATCCACATATCAAATCAGGCGCGCTAAAGGCGCTGGCCGTGACCGGCGCGCATCGCTGGTTCGATCTGCCTGACGTTCCGACCATGGTCGAGCTTGGCTACAAGGATTTCATCTCGGACACGTTTCAGGGTTTTCTTGCGCCTGCGAAAACGCCGGCGGACATAATCGAATTGCTTTCGGCCAAGTCGATCGAGATCCTGAAGACGCCGAAGATCGCCGAGCAGTTGCGCAATGATGGCTTCGAGGTCATCGCCAACGGACCCGAGGGCATGAGAAAGCGCATCGAAGACGAAGTCCCGAAGTGGCGTGACGTCATTGCAAAGGCCGGCATAAAGCCGGTGTGACCGCGCCGGACGTGAGGACCGCGATTTCGGACCTGGATAGGACACCGCGCAGAACGTCATCGCAAATCGCCCATCCGGTTGACATGACGATTTATCTGACTAAAGTCAGATATCATGCCACTCGACCCCATCGCGCGTGTCCGCCGCTTCAACCGTGCCGTCACCTCCGAAGTGGGCGCCCTGGACACGTCCTTTCTCGGGCGCGGACGCCCGCTCGGCAGCGCCCGCGTGCTCAACGCGATTGGGCATGGGCAGTCGGATGTCGCGGCGATCCGCGACTATCTCGGGCTCGACTCTGGCCTGATGAGCCGCCTGCTGCGCGGCCTGGAAGACGAAGGCCTGATCGAGACCGTGCCGCATCCCGAGGATGCGCGGCGCCGCGTCGCCCGGCTGACCAAGGCCGGCCGTTCCGAATTCCGCGCTTATGAAGCGCTCTCCAACGCCCAAGCCAAAGACTTCCTGGCCCGCCACGCGCGGCAGGAAGAACTTCTGCGCGCGATGGACCTTGTCGCTTCCGCGCTGGGGCGCGGCCGCATCGTGCTCGAGGAAATGGACCCGAGGCGCGACGACGCCAGATATTGCCTCGGCGAATATTATGCCGAACTCGCGCGCCGCTTCGAGAAAGGCTTCGACGTCTCGCTGTCTCGCGATCCGGAGGCCGTGAATTTGATCCGCCCGCGCGGCGCATTCCTCGTCGCGATGTCGGACGGCTTGCCGATCGGCTGCGTCGGACTGAAGGGCGGTGGCGGCGAGATCGCGGAAATCAAGCGGCTGTGGGTCGCGCCATCAGCACGCGGCCTTGGGCTCGCACGTCGTCTCATGGAGGCGGCCGAGAACATCGCCCGCGAGTTGTCCATCAAGGTCCTGCGTCTCGATACGAACAGCGCGCTGCCCGAGGCGCAGCAGCTTTACCGCAACAGCGGCTGGAACGAGATCGAGCGTTTCAACGACGATCCGTATCCGGACACGTTCTTCGAAAAGCACCTCTGAAAAGAGCGCTCTAACCGCGGTTGCATTTGTGCGCCGCGCACCGGCTGCCTTGCTGAGGCCGCTTTTTCTACCTTACCTTGCGGGCTTCAAAAAATAAAACTGGGAGGAACCCGCGTGACCACCCGTCGAAACTTCTTGAAGGGCGGCGCTGCCGCCAGCATCATGTTCTGCAGTTGCGGTCTGTTGCGGAGCGCGCACGCGCAGCAGCCGGCGCGCCAGACGCTGCCGGTCAGTGTCAACGGCAAGCGTGTGAAGACCATCGACGTTCACGCGCATTGCCAGATCCGGGAGGCCGGCGCACTGCTGGGCAACGATGCCGGCAAGATCCAGGTGCCTCCGGTGCGCGGCGCCGAGGAAGCTTTCATCAATCTCGATCAGCGGCTGGCGGCGATGGACGCGCAGGCGGTCGACATGGAAGTGCTGTCGATCAATCCGTTCTGGTACGGCCGCGATCGTGAGCTCGCGGGCTCGATCGTGCAGATGCAGAACGAAAAGCTCGCCGAGCTGTGTGCGTCCAAGCCGGATCGTTTTGCCGCCTTCGCGTCGCTGACGCTGCAGGCGCCCGATCTCGCGGTGAAGGAGCTGGAGACGGCGGTCAGGAAACAGGGGCTGAAAGGCGCAGCCATTGGCGGCATGGTCGAGGGCATGCCGTTTTCCGATCCCAAATTTCACCCGGTCTGGGCCAAGGCTGAAGAGCTTGGCGTCCCCTTGTTCATCCATCCGCAGGGCATCGCGGAATTGAACAAGCATCTCGCCGGTAACGGCTGGCTCTCCAACCTCGTTGCCTACCCGACCGAGACCAGCATTGCGCTGGCGCACCTGATCTTCGAAGGCACGTTCGACCGTTTCCCCGGCTTGAAGATCATCGCCGCGCATGGCGGCGGCTATCTGCCCTCTTACGCAGATCGTACGGATCACGCCTGCCTGGTCAGCCCGGCCAATTGCAATCCCGACATCAAGCTGAAGAAGCGGCCGACCGAATATCTCAAGCAGATCTATTTCGATTCGCTGGTGTTCTCGCCGGAGGCCATCCGGCATCTGGCCGCGCAGGTCGGCGCGTCCCAGCTCGTGCTGGGCAGCGACTATCCGTATCCGTGGCAGTTGCAGCCGGTCGACCACATCTTCGCATGCACGTCATTGAGCGATGAGGAGAAGGCCGACATCCTCGGCCTGACCGCGGCGAAGCTGATCAACGTCCAGGCGTGATCGTCAGCCGAAAATGACGCGGACCAGCGGGACCAGCGGCTCACCAGCACGTTCGCAGCGAAGGCTCAGACGCTGCGGACTTGCGCTCCGTTGCGACGGATGCGCTCTTCGTCGGGACAATCTCGCCCTGCGAGTTTCCAGAGGCAGGAGAGAATCACCTTTGCCTCGGTTTCGTCGAGCCGCGCCATGACCCTTTTCTGATGGTCCCGGGCGCGCCGTTGCAGCACCTTCACGAGCTGATGGCCGCTCTTGGTAAGGTGGATCTGTCTGACGCGGGCATCTTGCGCGACCTGGGTGCGCTTGGCTAATCCGCGCTGTTCCAGGCTGTTGAGGGTCGGAACGATCCTCGGGCGCTCCACTTCAAGGCTCTTTGCGAGATCAGCCTGGTTGATGCCGGGGTTCTCCGCCACCACCACAAGCACCAGGAATTCCGCAGCCGTTACGTCGGACTCAGCGAAACACTGAAGAATTCCCTCAAAGACCGCCAGTTGCGCCCGGTGGAGGGCATAGCCCAGGGAACCGTCAAGGTAAGACATTTCTGCTGATTCATTATGCTCGCGGGACAGGATGGGCATAACCGACGGCGTCCCCGACTGCTCCTTATGGAAGCGACCCTAGAGCGCCGACAGGGCGCGGAATGCTGCATCGGCCGCCATAGGAAACGCCAGAGCGAAAATCGAAATTCACCGGCTGGTTCTGCATAAAATATGAGCAAATGCGGAACCGGGCGCAACAACAATATGTCGCGCGGACACCATGTCACGTGAACAATATGTCATGCCAAAAGGAAAGACCTCCGGCGGGGCATCGCCGGAGGTCCCTGGAGGTCAACACGAAGAACTGTTTGCGACAGGTCTCTGTTGACGTTGGTAGAACCGCAGGCGTGCTGCGGCTCTTTGTCCTCAGAAGTTACGCTGCGCGCGGAGCTGGAGCAGGAAGGTATCCTGGTCCTTGAACTCGTAGCGGGCGGCCGGCTTGGGCGCCGACGGGCCCAGGACGGCGGTGCCCTGGAAGCTCTGGTCGAGGTGGAACCACTGGAATTCGGCCGAGAAGGTCAGGTTCTTGACCGGGGTCCAGCGAGTGACCGCACCGAGCTGCGACACGTTGAAGTTCGGGTTGCAGACGAAGTCCGCGCTGACCGCCTTGGCCGGCGTGGTGTAGTTGAGGCACATGAACGCCTTCGCCGCACCATCATACCGGACTGCCGAATAGCTGCCGAAGACGCTGGTCGACCAGTAGGGATCCCAGTTGTGGTTGAAAGCGCCGCGGATGCCGAAGGCTTCCGTCAGATGCAGCGATCCGTCGCCGCCGGCCGCGACCGGCAGGTAGACGCCGTCGGTGGTGGCACCGAAGCCGATGCTCTGGTAGGCGCCCGCGCCGCCGCCGCCGAACATCGCGAAGCTCGGCGAGGCTGACGAGGAGGAGATCACGTACTTGGTCGCGCCCTTGGCGTAGCTGACGTCGAACTTGATGTCGTCGCCGGGGCCGGTCGGGATGTTCTTGATGTTCACGCCGATCATCGCCGCGCCACCCCACTTGGTGTCAGGGTGACCGGAAAGCTCGGACGCTCCGGTCGGTGCCGCACCCGGCAGACCCACGCCGCCGGCTGGCGCGCCAGCCGCGTTGAGCGTGTTGTAGGAGCCGCTCACTTCATGCGCCGCGGCCGAAATCTGGAACAGACCCCAAGCCTGGTCGACGCGGATGTTGCCGACCACGTCAGGCGAGTGAACGCCCGCATAGGCGTTGCCCGAGTTGAACGTCGCGTTCAGAGGCAGCGACAGGTTGTAGACCGCGGTGCGATCCCAGACCGTCGGATCGTCCAAGCCGATGCTGGCCGACACGCCGTTGCCGAACTGCGCGGTGTACTGGATGTTGTTCACACCGGTGTCGGTGTTCTGGCCGCCGAGCAGGTTGGAGTTGATGTTGCCCGGGAAGCCCTGCCACGGAGTAGCGTAGGCGGAAGCGGACTTACCAAACGTGAAACCGGCAAACTGAATGAAGACGTATTCGACCGCGACATAGCCGCCGCCGGGAGTGTCGAGCAACTGCGAGCCGGCAACCGGCAGGCCGGTATTGATCGAGTTCGGGTTGTAGGTGCTGCCACCGAGCGTCGAGAACTGGAAGTCGGCCTGGCCGAAGGTGCGGACCACGCCATATTCGGTGGCGGTGCGGGTATCGATCGTCAGCGCCATACGGGAACGAGCGGCGAAGTAATCGCGATAACGGTTCCCCTGACCGATATCGCCGTTCCACGCCGGCGTGCCATGGATACCGCCGTTGAAGGTGGCGTCCACGCGCAGATAGCCGCCGATCTTCATGCAGGTGTCGGTGCCCGGGATGTACCAGAAGCCGGCGCCGTACAGCGAGCAGACCTTCACATATTCGACGGCCTTCGCCTTCACCGGAAGATCGGCCGCCTGCGCGCCCGCCAGAGTGATGAGGCTTGCGGCCCCACCAAGTACGAATGTCCTAACGACAGTCATTTTATTGCAACCTCCTGATCTGACGGACTGGTGTCAGTCGAAGCGGAACGAGCGGCCTGAGACCCATCGCTCTCGCGTAATGCCCAATTACAAGTGTCTCAAGCTGACGGAAAATTTATCGCGTCGAGCCGACCAGCCCCCTTGCCCGAGCATAAGTAACGAACTTATTTGTCATGATCTAGATAACACCATTATCAAATGACAACAAAATCGATCTTGTTGCAGCCAAGATACACTCGGTGACATGACCAATGAACGGAGCAGATGTATTCGCAATGAGGAAGCGAGACTCTATTCGACAGTTTGGTCGGGAAATAGCGTCGCTCCACGCATCTCTTGATGAACTCTATCAGTCCTGGGCGAAAACGCTCGGAATCACCGGCCCGCAATGGAAGATCATGCTGATCCTCGCCGATGCCGGCGATGACAGCGGGTTGTCGGTCGGCAAGGTTTCGAAAATTTTGAACGTCGAAGCGTCGTTTGTCACAACGCAGTCAAAAATCCTTGAGAAAGAGGGCTTAATCCAGAGAAAGACATCGCGACGAGACGGACGAATCGTCAACCTGTCGCTGACGCATCGAGCGTTGGAGCATCTGGAAGGATTGGCGCCGCGACGAGATTCATTGATTGAATTTATCTTCGCGGAGTTCGCGCCCGGCGAACTCGATGAGCTCAGTGGAAAACTATTCTCTCTCAAGGAAAGGCTGGAGAAAGCGCGTCTGCAGGTGGCGGAGCCTTAGAGAACAGGCGCACCGGCGATGGACCTTCTCGGCAGCCTCGGCATTCTCGTACGCGTAGCGGAAGTTCTTTCGTTTTCCGCCGTCGCGCGCGAGCGTGATGTGAGCCAGGCCGCGGTCGCCCGCCAGATTTCGCAGCTCGAAGAGCACTTCGGCGTTCGCTTATTCCATCGCACCACGCGAAAGATCAGCCTCACCGATGACGGACAGATGCTTGTCCTTCTCGCGCGACCGATATTGGACGGCGTCGAGGGCATGCTGACCGCCGTGGGACGACAGAGCGCCTCTCCCATCGGACTGGTCCGCGTCGGCGTGACCGGCACCGCAGCTCGCTTCCTCGCGCGCCGTCTGCCCGAGTTGCTGGCGGATCACCCGGGGCTGAAGGTCGAGCTGGTGGTGAGTGATCGGATTGGTGACATGATCGAAGATCGTCTCGATCTTGCGATGCGCGTCGGCGAAATCGCCGATGCATCGCTGGTCGTTCGTCATGCCGGCACGATTTCGCGCGTCGCCGTGGCGGCACCGAGCTATGTCGAAAAGCATGGCGCACCTTCCTTACCCGCCGAACTTGCACAGCACACCTGCATCGTCCACGCCACCAGCCAGCATCCGGATATGTGGACGTTCGTGACCAACAAAGGCACCCAGCAAATTCGCGTATCGGGAGGATTCCTCGCCAACGACGCCAGCGCGGTGCATCTGGCGGCGAGAGATGGATACGGGATTGCCTATCTCGCGCTGGTCGATGTGTTCGACGATCTGCGCAGCGGCCAGCTCGTCCGCGTCCTGAACAACTTCCCGTCGCCGAACATTCCGTTCAGCCTGGTCTACTCCTCACGTCGGCATCTTGCGCCGCGCACGCGCGTGGTGCTGAATTTCATCCTGGAGGAGCTGCGAGAAATTCGCGCGTTGCTTTCCGAGGACCCGAGCGAGATCCGGGACCAGGGAAGCGACCGAAGCTCTCCAGCTCTCAGCGTGTGAAAGCGCGGGCCGCCGAAGCAGACCCGCACTGTCGTTAGAGGTTCAGGATGGACGAAGCGTCAGTCGCAGCGAAGCTGCCGATTGTCCGCTGCTGCAACGGCCCGCGATCCGGATTTCTGAGACCGAACCCGCGGAGCACATTGCGAAGCACGACCGCCTTCCATTGCCGCGTAGGCGCTGGCGTCATTCACAAGCTTGTTTGCGCTCGCGCCCGAATTCAGCACATCCGAGTTGGGGTAATAGAATGCCCGCAGGCCGGGCTCCTGAATCGCTTGCTGCGCGAACACCGGCGCCGCCGCCACAGCCGAAAGCAGCATGGCCGAAGCGACTGATATCTTGAGGCTGGTCATCTCGTTTCTCCGTAAAGTCCTTGGTGAGGATCACGGCAGCAATCATCGCCCACGCAACAGCGTGGTTCTGGTAATCGTTTGAGGGACATGCCCGCCTGACTCGCAATGGCTGCAACTGATCTGACAAGAGAGCTATCGCGGAACACCGATTCGGAAAAAGTGCGCTGCGCTTGAAAGACTTGTGCGCAAATCGCAGAAATCGCACCTCGTCGCAGATATGCGCCCCGAGGACGGCGACTATTGATCGCTTCCCATCGAACGATGGAAGAAGAAGGCCTTGAACCAGTCCGTAGAACATCAATGCGAGACCAGCTTCAAGGATTATCAGGACTTGCTTCACTGGTCGGTGTCGATGAGGAACTTTGCACCTAGCCCGAAGGTTATCGTGAGACATCATTGGGAGAAGCGAATGTCAAAAAGCAAGCTCTCCATACTGATCGCCGCAGCTCTCGCACTCGCGCCAATTCAGGTGTTTGCGCAAGGCGTCGGCAGTCCACCGCCGCCCAGGCCTGGCGACCCGGCCGCCGCAACAGGCGCCGTGGGCGGGAGCGCCCCGCCACTCAAACCTGGAGCCCGGACCGGCGGTACACCCGGAAGCGTGGGCAGCCCACCACCACCCAGGCCGGCGCCCCCGAGCGGTGACAAAAAAGGCGACTAGCACGCCCAGGGCGGGGCGCGCTGTTTGATTTAGGAACAAGCAAGCCGAATTGCAGTTGGCCGACATGCCCAGGTATTTCTTCCATCTAGCTGGCCAAATCGAAGCTCATGACCTGTCCGGCCATGCGTGTACGAATGACGACGAGGCCAGGGATCACGGGAGCTTCATCGCTCACAGGATCGGAACGGAAAAACCGGAGATGGTGCGCGAAGGAAACTTCATCTTGGTGACAAATGAAGAGGACACCGAGATTGTTCAAATTCCTCTGGCTTCAACGACGGTCTAGAGGATCGGTTCTTTCCCTGAAATTGTATCGCGAGCGTCGGCATCGTCGTTGCGAGGCACCTTGCCTTTGACTGTTCTGCATACGGCTCCACTTCGTTCTCAAAGAACGAATCGATATCGGAAGAATCAGTCCCGACAGAGTCCTAACGATTGGTTTCGGCCGGGCTTGCGGACGGCGCGAACAGTCACGCGTTGATCGAAATCTGCGCCTCGTATTGTCCGGCTTTCTCGAACAGAGCATTGCGGGCAGAACATGCCAGCCAAGCGCCGAGAGCGATCGTTCGTTCCCATTTCCGATCTCCAACAAAACGCCCCGTATGAGAAAAGCCCCCGCTGGCCAGCAACGGAGGCTCTTTTAGGACTTGGAGGGCCGCGCAGTATCTTGCGGATTAGAGCGTTTTCGAGCGAAGTGGACACCGGTTCGCGTGAAGAAAACGCGTCAAAGCAAGAATCGAGAGCTTCGGTTCTGATTCAATCAGAACCGAAAATGCTCTAGTAGAATGCCCGCCTGGCGGCCCGACCGCCTTTCCAACTTCTTCGGCTGTTACCGGCTGTCTTCACCAGCTTTCCAGTCAGTCGTTGTCATGATGGATGACGGTTTTCTCGCGAGATCCGTCCTCGTTTTCTTTCTTGATGACCGTCGTTCTGTCGGTATCGCGAGGCTCACGCTCTTTGATGACGGTGGTCCGATCGCGGTCGCGATGATCGCGAGGCTCACCAATAGTGACGCCACCGCCAACCGGTCCGGCCTGAACCCCAACCCCAACGCCAACGTCTTCAGCCAGAGCGGGGGCGGCAAACGATACGATCATGGTGGCGGCAAGAAGGTAGCTCCTCATCTCATTCCTCCATTCCGATTGTGGACGAAGAACGTGCCGGTGCGACATTTTGTTCCTGTCCGGAAGGAGGTCGAAACTTGGATCTTCCGATCAAAAGTAAGCCCCGCAAAAGCGGGGCTTCTTGAAGTTACCAGTTCTGACGACCATACCAGTCATCGATCTCTTTTCTGGCCTGGTCCTTCGCATAGCCGTAGCGTTGCTGCAAACGTCCTTCGAGTTGGTCCTGCTTTCCCGCGATGACGTCGAGGTCATCATCGGTGAGCTTTCCCCACTGCTCCTTGACCTTGCCTTTCATTGCCTTCCAGTTGCCCTCAACGCGATTCCAATCCATTGCTCTCCTCCTTGGACAAGTAGTGAGCCAACCCGATATTGCGCGCTTTTGTTCCAACAGGGCGGCGCGAGGCAGCGCGGCGGCGGAGAGTTTCGCAAGCGCGCAATTCTTCGCCCAAGAGGGACAACACCAGTTTCCTATCGCGACCGCGAGTTTGTTCAAAAGTGCACAGAGACGAAGAAGAAACAAAGTTGGATGGCATCGCCTTGTTGGGGATGTCCCGATCGGTGTTGAACTACGTCGGGCCGACGTTGCCAGAATGAATGTTACGCGGCCCTTGTGACATGGGCAACGGGCTTGATCGTCATGGGATTGTGGTGAGCTTGAAGGGCCGCACG